>JAICSD010000386.1 GCA_025937075.1 Vicinamibacteria bacterium
CCCTTCCGCATAGCGCAGCAGGATCACCTTGCCGGCACCCTTCATCGCTTCGACCAGGCGTTCGCCGCCGAGCTTTCCGCCCTCGAGATTGTCGGTGGCGACGAAGCTCACGTAGTCCTGGCCCTTCAGCCCGGAATCGAAGATGACGACCGGAATGTTCCGCGCTTTTGCGTCTGCAACGGGGCCGGCGAGCGCTGCTTCGTCGAGCGGCGCGAGCACGATGCCCGACACGCCGCGGGTGACGAAGCCTTCCACTTCCGAGACCTGCGAATCGCGATCGTCCTCGCGCAGCGGACCACGCCAGATGATCTCGGCTCCCGTTTCCCTGGCCGCCCGGTTCGCTCCGGCGTGGATGCTCTGCCAGAAGATGTGCGACGTGCCCTTCGGAATCACGGCAATCGTCAGCGTTCCAGGGGCGCTCTTGTTGCCGCCGCATGCCGCCGGCGCGAGCAGAAGGATCAGGGTGCAGAATCGGACCAGCCGTTGAATCATGTTCGTCGCTCCGCGATGGTCTTGCCTGAGGGTGTGTCCACGAGGTTCCAGAACCGGCGGGCGGTTCCACCGAGAATGGCGTCTTGCTCGGCCGCGCTGCGTTCATCGATGGCCTCGCGGACGAGATTCATCACCGTGAGGTAGTCAGCCGCCACGGTGCAGACCGGCCAGTCGGACCCGATCATCAGACGATCCGCGCCGAACGCGTCGAGAGCTGCAGCGAAGTACGGCCGAAGGTCTTCGGGCGTCCATTGTCGCCAATCCGCTTCCGTAACAAGGCCGGACAGCTTCGCGGAGACGTTCGGAAGCGCCGCCGTGCGGTCGAGGTCCCTGCGCCAGGAGTCGAACGCGGCACCGCGAATGTCCGGTTTGCCGAGATGATCGAGCACGAACCGCTGCTCGGGAAATGCCGCCGCGAGATCGACGGCCTCGCGAAACTGCCGCGCATAAATAAGGATGTCGTACGCGAGGCCGAATCGCTGCAGGGCTGCGATCCCGCGCCTGAATTGCGCCGTTCGCGTGAACCCGTCCGGCTCGGCCTGCACGATATGGTGAAGTCCGACCAGCCTGGGGTGCCTCGCGGTCGCGTCGAGTTGGCGCTCGACATCGGGGGCCTGCAGATCCACCCAGCCGATGACGCCGATGACGAAGGAGTACGCGTCCGCGAGCTGCAGCAGGAATTGATTCTCAGCGAGCGACTGCCGCGCCTGAACCGCCACGCACGCGTCGAATCCGGCGGCAGCGAGCAGCGGCTGCAGATCCGGCGGCAGGAAGTCCCGCCGCAGAGCGGCCATGCTCTCGTCGATCCACTCGTACTGGGCTGGATCGAATCGCCAGAAGTGCTGGTGCGCGTCGATTCGCATCGCGTCCGTCACTCCACTGCCGGGATGGGCGTGCCGCCGCGCGCGCTCGACTCGTAGCAGGCTTCCACGAGTGCCATCGTGTGGATCGCGTCCTCGACCGAGCCGACGAGCGTCGAGTCTTCTCCCGCCGCGAAGCGCTGCAGGTTCGACATCGGCCCTTCGAACGCCTCGATGAACCATGACCCGCGCAGCGGCACGTGCTGCCACGTGCCGTCGCGAGCGATTTCCATCGTGTCCGATGGACCAGTGGGGTAGGAGAGGTTGACGCCCCACGTGAGCCGCGCGGCGCCCTGCAACCCTTCGACGGTCATCTCGGACGTCCGGTACGTCGGCCCCGCACGATGCGTGTGATTCAGCACGAGCGAGCACCGGATGCGGTCGGCGTAATCCAGGATGATGCTGCTCCGCGTATCCTGCAGCAGCGGCATGGCCGGATGGCGCAGCGCGCGGCAATAGGCGCCTGCAGGATCTCCCGCGATCCAGCGAATGGTGTCGAGATAATGGATCGAGTGATAGAGGATCTCGAGCCGCGGCGCACGCTCCATGAACGTCCAGATCTGCCACGGCTGGTCGATGACGATTCTGACGTCGATATCGACGAGCGGCCCGAGCGCCCCCCGATCCAGCATGTCGCGCAGCGCGAGCACGTTCGGGCTGAAACGCAGTTGAAAGTTGATCGCGGCCGTCAGGCGCCGTTCACGGACGACGCGCAGGATCTTCCGCGCACCCTCGAGATCCTGACCCATCGGCTTCTGAATGAGTACCGCGGCGCCACGCGGAATTTCGTTGAGGATCGGTTCGATTTGATCGCCGGGCACCGCCACGTCGAAAACGGCGCCGGCAGCGGCGCAGGCGTCCGCAAGCGAGCGAAACACCGTCTTCACGTCGAACGCGGCCGCCGTCTCGCCGGCCGCGCCCGGGTTCACGTCATACAGCCCGGCGACGGGAAACCCGAGCCGCCGATACACCGGGAGATGAGCGGCGCGGACGATGCCTCCTGCGCCGATGATGACGATGGGGCGCGGGTGCGCGGGAACCGGCCAGCCCTGCGTGAGATCCATCATCGGCGGCTTGTTCCGCAACCATCCCTACGCCTTCGGGATCTTCGGGACCGGCGTGCCGTTGTCCTGGCTCGGTTTCGCAGCGTCCGCCGCATCCAGGCGGAAGACGGGCTCCATCTGCGTCCACCACTCGCCCGGTGCCGTTCCGGGAATCGGCACCTGCATCGCTTTCATGAGCGCTTCCCACTCGGCGACGCGGGGATGCGACGCGACATGCGCCGCGAAGCAGCGCCGCACGTCGTGGCCGTCCGTGTCGACGATCATGACGAGCCGGCGCCCGAGCAGATAGATGTCCATACCGCGGATGCCGGCGGCGCGCAGGCTGCCGAGCACCTCCGGCCACACGCGGCGGTGATGCTCTTTGTACGCTTCGATCGTCACGGGATCGTCCACCAGATCGACCGCGAGGACCGCGCGGCTCATGCGAACGCCATCACTTTCTGTCGCGAGCGGCCGAGCCGGTCGATCCCGAGCTCCACTTCGTCGCCAGGTTGCAGATACTGCGGCGCAGGACGCATCCCGAGACCGACGCCCGCAGGCGTCCCCGTGCTGATGACATCGCCCGGCAGCAACGTCATGAACTGACTCACGTAGCTGACGAGCGTCGGGACATCGAAGATCATGTTCGCCGTCGAGCTCTGCTGCCGCAGCGAGCCATTCACCGTCAGCCACATCTTCAGGCCGTGTGGATCGGGAATCTCGTCGGCGGTGGCGAGGAAAGGGCCCATCGGCGCGAACGTGTCCGCGCTCTTGCCCTTCACCCACTGTCCGCCGCGCTCGAGTTGAAACGATCGCTCGGAGTAGTCGTTGTGGAGGGCATAGCCGGCGACGTATTCGTTCGCCTTCGCCGGCTCGACATAGGACGCCTTGCGCCCGATGACCACCGCCAGTTCGACTTCCCAATCGAGCTTCGTGCCGTTCCGCGGGATGACGACCGGGTCGTTCGGCCCGACGAGCGCGGTGGTGGATTTGAAGAAGAGCACCGGCTCCTGGGGAATCGCCATGTTGCTCTCGGCGGCATGATCCCGGAAATTCAGGCCGATGCAGACGATCTTGCTCGGGCGGACGATCGGCGGGCCCAGACGGACCGTCGTCGGCGTTCGTGGCGCATCGGCCGCGCGGCCGGAGAGCCATGCATTCAGCGCGCGAAGCCCGTCGCCGGCGAAGAAGGCTTCATCGTAATCGCCGCCGAACTCCGTCACGTCGATCTGTGTGCCGTCCTCGAGGAGCACACCCGGGCGTTCCTCACCCGGCGATCCGAAGCGAACGAGTTTCATGACGCCGTCACGCCCCCATCGATGGCATAGGCCTGTCCGGTCACGAACCCGGCCTCGTCGGAACACAGGTACAACGCAAGCTGCGCGATCTCTTCCGGCGTTCCCATCCGCCCGATCGGCTGGGCGGCCGAGAGCGTCTCGAACATCTCCTTCTCGCGGCCAGGATAGTGCGCCGCGAGATAGCCGTCCACGAACGGCGTGTGGATTCGCGCCGGGCAGATGCAATTGCAGCGGATCCCGCGCTTCACGTAATCCACCGCGATCGATCGCGTCATCGTCACCACGGCGCCTTTGGTCATGGAGTAGGCAAAGCGATCGGGAAGACCGACGAGCGCCGCGACCGACGCCATGTTGAGGATCACGCCGCCTCCCTGGCGGAGCATGCCCGGGATGACCGCGCGCGCGCACAGATAGATCCCGCGGACGTTGACGCCGAACAGCCGGTCGAAGTCCTCCGGCACCGTCTGCTCGATCGTGCCGATGTGCGAGATGCCCGCGTTGTTGACGAGGATGTCCAGACGGGGGTGTTCGGCCGCGATCTGCTGGAATACCGCGTTGACGCTCGCGGGCTCCGCGACGTTGCACTCGTACGCCGAAGCGGCGCCGCCGGCCTGGCGGATGGCCGCTGCGGTCGTCTCAGCCGCCGTCCGGTCGAGATCCAGGGCGGCGACGTGCGCCCCCCGCGCCGCAAAGAGCTTCGAAACCGCCGCGCCGATGCCCGAGCCCGCACCGGTCACGATGGCGACCTTCTGTCGCAGATCGAACATCCTGACGGCGCGGCACTATTTCATACTTTCCGCCCATTGTCAAAGGAGTTGTGAAACTTTCCGTTTACTTTACCGCTAA
>JAICSD010000471.1 GCA_025937075.1 Vicinamibacteria bacterium
AACTGGCAATACACGATGCGTACGGACGTCGAGGCGCCAGCCGATGCTGGTGGAGCGCGGCGGCAGCCCGTGACGCGGCCGAGGCCGGGCCATGCCGATCTGGCGGGAGGTGTGAAGTACGGACGTCAGGATCTGCGCGATGTCCTGGAGCGCGCGAGCGCGCGTGAAACCGCCGCGCGCGTTGCCGCGGGGGCGCTCGCGCGCCAACTGCTCGCCCGCGTAGGCGTCCAGCTCGCGAGCCACGTGTTCCGGATCGGCAGCGTGGAGCTGCCCAACCACGTTCAGATCTCCTTCGATCAGGCGGCCGCTCTCGAAGACGATTCGCCGCTGCGGTGTATCGACCCGGATGTCGAGCGGCAGATGATCGCAGAAATCGATCGCGCGCGCGACCTGGGAGACACGATGGGGGGCGCATTCGAGGTGATCGCGACGAACGTCCCAATCGGTCTCGGGAGCTACGTGCAGTGGGACCGCAAGCTGGATGGACGCCTCGCACAGGCGCTCATGTCTATTCCCGCGATCAAGGGGGTCGGGATCGGGATCGGTCCGGATGCGGCGAATGCCCCGGGGTCGCGCGTCCACGACGAAATCGTCCTGGACGAAGACGGTCGCGCGGCGACCGGGCTCGCGCGTCCTTCCAACAATGCCGGCGGGCTCGAGGGGGGCGTGACGAACGGCCAGGACCTGCGCGCGTCTGCGTACATGAAGCCGATCTCCACGCTGATGAAGCCTCTGCGCTCCGTCGATCTGACGACGATGAGCCCCTCGTCCGCGGCGATAGAGCGCAGCGATGTGTGCGCGGTGCCGGCTGCGGCGGTCGTTGGGGAGGCGATGATCGCCTTCGTGCTCGCCGACGCCGTGCTCGAGCGCTTCGGGGGGGATTCGGTCGCGGCAATCGAACGCCACATCGCCGCTGCCGATGCGGACGTCCGCGCGCGTTTCGCGAAACGATGATCAGGCCGATCCTGCGCTATGGCGAAGGCGCTCTTCACAAGTCCGCAGCGCCGGTGGCTACGTTCGACGCCGATCTCGATCGCCTCATCGACGACATGGTGGAGACGATGTACGCGGCGCCGGGGATTGGGCTGGCGGCAACGCAGGTCGACGTCCCGCTCCGTCTGTTCGTCGTCGATCTGTCGATGGGGCGGAACGCGAGCGAGCTGATCGTGATGATCAACCCCGAGTTCGAGGCGCGTGAAGGCACGCAGCTCGAAGAAGAAGGCTGCCTGAGCGCTCCGGGATTCAACGCGACGGTGGTGCGTCCGGCGCGCGCCGTCGTGCGCGGGCAGAATCGCCAGGGCGAGGAGCAGCGCATCGAGGCGACCGGGCTGCTCGCCCGCGCGTTCCAGCACGAGATGGATCATCTGGACGGCGTCGTGTTCATCGATCGCCTGCGCGGCATCAAGCGCGACATGATCGTCAGGAAGATCCACAAGCTGCGCAAGTCCGGCAAGTGGTAGAGTGGCTGCGCCTGCTCTGCGGATTGTCTACTTCGGCACGCCCGCTTTTGCGGTGCCGCCGCTCGAAGCGCTCCTGAGCTCCCGCCACCCCGTCGTGGCTGTCGTCTCGCAGCCCGATCGTCCCCGCGGGCGAGGCCATCAGGTGCAGCCCACGCCGACGCGGCAGGTCGCCGACGCGCACGGCATCCCCGTGCTGCAGCCCCAGAAGATTCGCGACGAAGCCTTTCTGAACGAGATTCGAGCGCTTCAGCCGGACCTCGGGGTCGTCGCCGCGTTCGGCCGTATCTTGCCCGACGACCTCCTCGCGATCCCGACGCTCGGAATGATCAACGTGCATGCCTCGATCCTTCCGCGCTATCGCGGCGCGGCGCCGGTGCAGCGTGCGGTGCTGGCGGGCGACGCTGAGACCGGCGTCACGATCATGAGGATCGTCTCGGAATTGGATGCGGGACCGACCTTCGCGTCGGGAGTGGTGCCGATCCCGCGGGATGCGACCAGCGGCGAGATCGAACCTGTCGTCTCGCAGCTTGGCGCACGCATCCTGCTGCCTGTCATCGAGGACCTCGCGGCCGGCCGCGCCCGCGAGACACCGCAGGACGCCTCGCGCGCCACGTTCGCTCCCAAAGTGACTAAAGCTGAAGGCGTCATCGACTGGAACGAGTCAGCCGCGACGATTCACAACAAGGTTCGCGGTCTCCAGCCGTGGCCGCTCGCGTCGACGCACGAAGGCGGCAATCGTTACGTCATTCGGCGCTCGGTCGTGAGCAACGAACGCGTCGACGCTCCGCCGGGCACGGTCGTGCGCGCGAAAGGCGATGACTTCGCCGTCGCGGCGGGATCGGGAACACTGCTGAAAATCGAGGAGATTCAGCCAGAAGGGCGCCGTCCGATGAACGCGCGCGAGTTCCTCGCTGGACGACCGCTGTCGGCTGGCGATCGGTTTGGCGCGTGATCGCGCCGGCTCGCCTGGCGGCGTACGAAACGCTGCAGGCCGTTGCATCGGGGCGAGCCGATCTTCCTTCTGCTCTCGCGCGGGCCCGCGCCGGCCTGGAGGACGAACGCGATCGCGCGCTGGCCGGCGAGATTGCCGTGGGCACGCTCCGCTGGCAGGGCGCCTTCGACGCGATCGTCGAAGCGTTCTCGGGACGCAGAACCGCGCGTCTGGATCGCGAAATCCTCATCGTTCTCAGGCTGAGCATGTTTCAATTGCTGCACCTCGATCGCGTTCCCGCGGCCGCGGTCGTAGACGATGGGGTGAAGCTGGCGCGAAAGGCGGGGAAACGGAGCGCGGCAGGTTTCGTGAATGCGATGCTGCGCCGCGTCTCGCGCGAGCGCGGCCGGCTGCCGTTGCCGGCCCTTCCGGACGCCAACGCGGATCGCACCGCCGTTCTGGACTACTTGTCCACGACGCTGTCGCATCCGAGGTGGCTCGTGAGCCGCTGGCTGGATCGGTATGGCTACGACGCTGTCGAGAAGTGGGCCTCCTTCGACAACGATCCGGCGCCGCTGACGCTCCGGGTGAACACGCTGCGGACAGCCAAAGAGACGCTCGGGCGTGCGCTCGAAGATGCCGGCGTGCAGACGCGCGATGCGGCGTACGCGGCTGACGCACTGGTCGTCGTCGACGGCAATCCACTCCTGACGCCGCTCGCGCACGAAGGCCTGTTCGTCGTTCAGGACGAGGCGTCGCAACTGGTCGGCGAATTCGTCGGCGCTCTCCCCGGCGAGCGCATTTTCGACGCCTGCGCGTCGCCCGGAGGAAAGACGACGCAGATGGCCGGAGCGATGGGCGATCGCGGGCTGATCGTCGCGGCGGACGTGCGTGGACGCCGCATCGATCTCCTGAGGCGTACGGTCGCGGAATCCCGCGCGACGTCGATCCG
>JAICSD010000416.1 GCA_025937075.1 Vicinamibacteria bacterium
ACCACACGAACATCAGCGTGGTCGACAGCGCGGTGACCAGCGGCCAGATGGACGGGCCGGGCATTTCGTAGCGGTGATCCGGTTCGGCGTCGAGGATGTGCGTGACGAGCACCTCCCGTTTGTCCGGCGCCAGGCCGACGATCGCAGGCGCCGCAATGTCGGTATGCCACAGCGGCTCGCGGCTGCCGACCGTCGGCTGCGGGAGGAAGTTGTACGGCGGCGGCGGCGAAGTGGTCGCGCCGTCGAGGGTCGCGACACCCCACGGGTTGTCGCCCGCGAGCGCGCCGCTCCGCAAGCTGACGGCGACGTTGACCAGATAGATCAGGAGCGACAGCGCCATGATTCCCGCGCCGATGCTGGCCAGCAGATTCAGATCCCCCCATCCCATCGAGGCCGGATAGGTGTAGACGCGCCGCGGCATGCCGGCCAGCCCGAGCAGGTGCATCGGGAAGAACGTCACGTTGAAGCCGACGAACAGCGTCCAGAACGCGAGCTTTCCGAGCCGTTCGTCCATCATCCGGCCGGTCAGCTTCGGGAACCAGAACGTCACGGTGCCGAGCAGCGGGAAGATCGATCCGCCGATCAGGACGTAGTGGAAGTGCGCGACGACGAAAAACGTGTCGTGCACCTGCCGATTCAGCGGCACCGCCGCGAGCATCACGCCGGTCAGTCCGCCGATGATGAAGATGAAGAAGAACGAGAGCGCGTAGAGCATCGGCGACGTCAACCGCAGCCGCCGCGCGCCCCAGACGGTCGCAATCCAATTGAAGATCTGCACCGACGTGGGCACCACGATCATGATGCTCGCGGCGGTGAAGAAGCTCTGGCCGAGTTGCGGCAGGCCCGTCGCGAACATGTGGTGCACCCAGACACCAAAGCCGATGAACGCGGTGGCGATGAGCGACAGGATCATCGCGATGTAGCCGACGATCGGACGTCCGGTGAAGGTCGAGATGATCTCAGAGATCGCGCCCAGCGCCGGCAGGAAGATGATGTACACCTCCGGATGCCCGAAGAACCAGAAGAGGTGCTGCCACAGGATCGGGTCGCCGCCCTCGGCGGCGTTGAAGAAATGCGTGCTGACCAGACGGTCGAGTATGAGGCAGGTGCTCGACACCATGACCGCCGGCATCGCGAAGAGGATCATCGCGGAGACGACGAGCATCGACCAGACGAACAGCGGGATGCGGTTCAGCGACATTCCCGGCGTGCGCAGCTTCAGGACTGTGCAGATGATGCACGTGGCGATGACGAGCGACGAGACTTCCGAAAACGTGATGAGCTGCGCCCATACGTCGGGGCGTTTGCCGATGCCGTATTCGGGACCGGCCAGCGGCGGGTAACTGAACCAGCCCACATCCGGGCCTGTATTGAGGAAGAAGTTCAGGAAGAGGAAGATGCCCCCGAAGAGGAACATCCAGTAGCCATACGCGACCAGCCGCGGAAAGCACATCGTCCGCGCGCCGATCTGCAGCGGCACCATGTAAATTCCCAGCGCGAGCCAGACCGGCACCGCGAACAGGAACATCATGGCCGTGCCGTGCGTCGTGAAGATCTGGTTGTAGAGATCGGGACCGAGGAAGGTGTTCTCCGGTCGCGAGAGCTGGATTCGCATCATCGCCGCCAGCACGCCGGCCATCGCGAACCACACGAAGGCGGTCACGAGAAAACGGCGGCCGATGCGCTTGTGATCGGTCTCGGCGCACCAGCCGACGAACCCGCGGGCGTACGTCCAGGTGTCGCGCAGTTGCCGCTCTTCGCGCTCGAGCGCCTCGGACGTCAGCCGCGCGTCGGCGTCCAGGAATTCGGGCATTCCCGTCAGCTCGCGACTCACCTCAGCGTCTCCAGATAGTCGAGAACCGCCTGCAGTTCTTCGTCGTTCAGGCCGGTTGGCGGCATGTAGTTTCCGGGCTTGATGTGCTGCGGATCCATGATCCAGCCCGCCAGGTACCCGCGCGTATTCGGCACGGTGCCCGCGCCAATCGTGCTTCGCGACGCGACGTGTGTCAGATCAGGCGCGGTATGCGCCGACGCGAGGGAGCCGGTGATGTTGTGGCACATGGCGCACGGGCCCCGCTCGAACACTTCCTTTCCGCGAACCTGTAACGGCGTCGCGGGCGCCGGAGCGGGCGCCCGGTTCGCGGTCAGCCACCGTTCGAAGGTGTCCGGCGGATCCGCGACCACGACGAGCGCCATGTGCGCATGCTGCGCGCCGCAAAACTCCGCGCACTGCCCGCGATAGACGCCGGGCCGGTCGGCCTCCAGCGTCAGCGTATTGAGGCGCCCCGGAATGAGATCGATCTTGCCCTGCAGATTCGGGATCCAGAGGCTGTGAATCACGTCGCCCGAGAACAGGTCCACGATCACGGGCCGGCCGACCGGAATGTGCAGCTCGTTGGCGGTGGTGACGCGCAGCGACGGCGTGGGATTGTCGTACTCCACGTCCCACCACCACTGATAGCCGGTGACCTGGATGTGGAGCGAATTCTGCGCGGACAGGTTCTCCTGCGCACGCCCCGTGAGGACGCTTTCGAACAGGAGCCAGACGAGCGCGACGATGCTGATCCCGGTGGCGACCAGAACGTTCCGGAACAGGACTCGTTCGCTGCCGGGCGCGGTGCGCGTCCGGCCGCGCCGAATCGCCAGCAGCATCGCGCCGGCGACCGCGACCCACACGACGGTACACGTCCAGAACATCACCCACCAGAGGTGGCTGACGATCCCCGCTTCGACACCGGCCGGATGCAGGACCGACTGGATGTGCATGGTCAGCGGTGACCGGTCTGAACCGGCGGGGTGTACCCGGCGCGCGATTCGGGAACGGCCGACATCTGGTCGTCGTTGCGGCTGGGCGCGGCGTCCTTCGGTGCGGCGCCGCCCATCGACTGCACGTATGCGACCAGCATCCAGATTTGATCGGCAGGGATGTGGCCGCCGAACGAAGGCATGCCGTCCGGGCGTCCCTGCGAGATCGTCGAGTAGATCTGATCCGCGTGGCTGCCGTAAATCCACTTGTCGTCTTTGAGCGCCGGTCCGATGGCGCCGCCGCCGTTCATGCCGTGGCACCCGGCGCAGTTGTACGAGGCAAACAATCGCTTGCCCTGCGCCATGCCCCACGCGTTGTTCTGATACGGGCTCTGGACCGTCTCGTGCTGCTGCGGCCCGCCCGGCTGGAGCACGGTCAGGCGCACGCCGGGTTCCCGGTTGGCCGCCGCCGGCAGCTCCTGATACCGTCGCGTCTCACGCTCGCACGCCGCGAGCAGCGCGGCCGCCGCGATCAGGACCACGATGCGCTTCATGATGCGGACTCCTGATCGTGATCGACGCGCGGCACGTCGTAGGACGCCAGGATGGCGTCGATATCCGCCTTCCGCCGAACCAGGAAGTCATCCAGCTCGTCGCGCAAGGCGGTGTCGCCGCGCCGCACGCCCATCGACATGTCGAACACGAACGGCAGGAACGGCAGGTCGATCTGTGGCGTGACGGGCGTGACGTCGAGCGGAACGCGCGACAGCCGGGCGAAGTACGCGGCCGGCGGTCCCCATGCCAGCGCCGCGTCCACATCGCCGCGCTCGACGGCGTCGACAATGCCCGAGAGCGGATGCGGCTGCGAATAGTCGCCGTAAATCTCGTAGCCGACGACGTTGCGGATGATGCCGCGGCTGCTGAGCGCGTGCGCGGGAGGCGTGTTGTTGAAGTCGTCGCCCACCATCTGTACGCCGATGCGCATCCGATGCAGGCGTGGATCGTCGAGCGACGACAGGTGCAGGTTCCGGTCGTGCCGCGCCACGAACACATACGTGGACCGGTAGTACGGCCGCGTGGTCAACGCGAGCTCGAAGCTGGCCGGCACCCCGACCAGCACGTCGCAATCGCCGGCGTGGAGGGTGTTTCGCACGTACCCGCGGCGCTGTGCCCACCACGTGTACTCCAGGCGCTCGTGACGATCCGCGGCCAGCAGCGCGGCGATCTTGTTCTCGAATCCCTCCCCGGCGCGGTTGGAGTACGGAAGATTGTTGGG
>JAICSD010000191.1 GCA_025937075.1 Vicinamibacteria bacterium
AGCGCGTTGACGACGCTGAACACGGTGGAGCTGGCACCGATGCCCAGGCCTGAAATGAGGATCGCGAAGATCGCAAACCGTGCGTCGGCTCGAAGCGTGCGAACCGTGTAGCGAAGATCCTGAAAGAGGGTGGCGGCGGACATGAAGGCTTTGACGGGCTCCGCACGCGTCGGGTTGACGTGCTCTCGTCAGAACCCCGCGGGCCGCTCCGCGGCTACGGCGAACGCGCGTTCGAGTGCAATCCCGACGCGTCCGAGGACGCCTTCGTCGAACAGCCGGCCGACAATCGTGATCCCGTGCGGGACGCGGCGGGGCGGCGAGAACTTCGGCAGCGGATGCGCAGGATCCGGCGCCCAGTCGCTCCGCGCTTCGGAGACGTCCACGAACCCGGCGCGCAGCGTCAGCGATGGATGCCCGGTGAAGTTGGTGATCGTGAGCTGCTCGTCGCGCAGCGACGGGACGAGGACCAGATCGACGTCGCTGAAGAGGCGCGCCATCTCGAGCGCGACTTTGCGGCGCAAGCGATCCGCTTGTACGGTGTCGACCGCGCTGAGAAACCGCGCCTCGCGGAACAGGTTCGGCCAGGCGTCCTTCACCTGCACCTTCATCGACTCGAGCTGATGATTGAGCGCCAGGTCCTCGAACGACGCGGCTCCTTCGGCGAACAGAATGGGATTGAGCGAGCCGTACGGCCAATCCGGAAGCGTGACTTCCGTCAACTGCATCCCCAGCTTCGCGATCGTTGCCATCGCCGCACGATCGACGTCGGTCGCCGGGCTCTCCTTCATCCACGGTGCGATGTAGCCGACCTTCAGGCCGCGAACGGCCGCCATCGCGTCGAAATCGAGCCGGGACGCCACGCTCGAGGGATCGCCTTCGTCAGGACCCGCGATCGCCTGGAGCACGAGCATCGCGTCCTCGACAGATCGCGTCATCGGTCCGAGCTTGTCGAGCGACCAGCACAGCGTCATGGCGCCCGTGCGCGCGACGCGCCCGAACGTCGGCCGCAGCCCGGAGACGCCGCACCGCATCGAGGGGGCGACGATGCTGCCTTCGGTTTCGCTGCCGATCGAGAAAGCGACCAGACCCGCGGCGGTTGCTGCGCCCGGACCGGCGCTCGAGCCCGACGCTCCTTCCTCCAGCAGCCACGGGTTCATCGTCTGGCCGCCGAACCAGATGTCGTTGAGCGCCAGCGCGCCAAGCGCGAGCTTCGCTATCAGCACCGCGCCCGCGTCGTCCAGGCGCCGCACGACGACGGAGTCGGCCGACGGAACACGATTCTGAAACGGTTCGGCGCCGTACGTGGTCGGGATGTCCTTCGTGTCGAGCAGATCCTTGACGCCGTACGGGATGCCGTGCAGAGGGCCGCGGTACTTGCCGGCGGCGATCTCGGCGTCGGCCGCCTTCGCGCGCGCGAGCGCCTGATCTTTCGTCAGCGTGATGATCGCGCGAATCTTCGGATCGAACCGGCCGATGCGATTCAGATAGATGTTCGTCAGCCGCTCCGACGTGAGCTGACGCGACTCGATCCATCGCGACAGCTGCGTCACCGGCGCGAACGCGATGTCGTCGTCTGACGATGGAAGCGGTGCGCTGCTGGCGGGCGAACGCACGAACCGATCGCGCGATGGACCGGACGCCGTTTCATGGAGCACGGGATTCCAGAGCATCGCGGGCGTATCCGTTGGCGCGATGGCGACCTTCCGAGGCCCTGTGCGGCGTTCGAGGTACGGCGCCATCGACGTCCGCCACGACTCCGCCGCCTGCTGGCGCTCCGCAGGCGTCATCGTCACCTGCATCAGCTTTTCGGCTTCGGCAAAGGTCGCGGGCGTCACCTCGGGGCCGGCGCCCGGCCCCGATCCGAATGTCGGCGGCGCGCCGGGCGTCGACGTCGTCGGCGCTTGCGACGCGGGCGCTTCGGTCCCGCACGCGGATGCCGCCACGAGGAACCCGAGCGGCGCGCGGATCAGAAACTGACGGCGTGTGTTCATGCGCGGCGGCTGCGGGGAGGGATCTTCAACAGCTCGTAGTACTTGTCTCTCGGCTCACCAGTCAAGCCGTTCACCCCGTGCTTCGGCAGCCACCAGCCGTGCACGTAAACGGCAGCGAGCGCCAGAGCCCCGATCAAGGTGTAGGCGACCCACCGCAAACCGGCGGACGACAACACAGCAATGAGCCCTGCGACGACGGCCACTTTCAGCACACGGCGCAGCTTGGGCTTGTGCTCCTCGAAGTGGCCGAACAGGATGTTGCCGATCGCGAAGATGGTCATCACCACGGCGACGTCGAACCACGCTGTCTGTGTATTCCACATGGCTCGAGCCGCTCCCGCCGGCCCAAGGTCAGTTCCAACGCCCGTTAGGGTAGCTGATCGAGGAGCGGATTGCATCGCGGTTGCAATGCGATCCGATTCGCCGCGAGGAAACTTCACACGCTGGGTTGTGTACGATATCGCGTCGGATCTGACGGAACGTGGCGAAGGGTCGACAGAGGGCAACGGCCGTGCGGGCGGGATATCGCGTGAGATGTCCCGCCCGCTTCGTACTCGCGACTAGCGGACGTGTGGCGCCGCCGCCTGAAAGTTCAGGCTCATCGCGATATCGGTGAGCTTCTGGTCGGCCTTCTTCTCTTCTTCGAGCGTCCATTCGATCAACTGGACCGCCTCCTGCCTGCCGAGGACGTGCGCCCAGGCGCGCAGCGTCCCATACTCGGCGATCTCGTAGTGCTCTGCGCCCTGCGCAGCGGCGATGAGCGCCGCGTCTTTCACAGGCGGGTCGGCTTTCAAGCTGATCACGTCATCGCCCGCGCTGATGATGCCCTTGATACTCGGGTTGGTATCGGCGTTGGGCTTCTGATCGAAAAAGCCGAACAGGCGCTCCGCGCGCTCGAGGTGCGATTCCGTCTCTTTGAGATGCGAGTCGAAGGCCTGCTTCAGCTGCGGCGTCGAGGCCGCCTTCGACAGCTGCGGCAGAGCCTTCGTCAGCCGCTGCTCCGCATCGTACACGTACTTCAATTTCTGAATGAAGAGATCGTTGAGCGTCTTCAGTTCAGCCATGGGCATACCTCCTCAGGAATCTGAACGGTGGCTGTTTTCTGCGTTCGCTCAGATCCTCGCAAGGTCCGGGCCCATTGCCTCCCAGCAAGGGCCGCGATGAGGTGTGTCGCGACCTGTCGTCAGCTCGTCAGCCTGACGCTCGCGGCGGCCGCGCGCGAATCGCATCGACGGCATTCCGGATCCGCCGCTCGCGCGTCTCGGGCTTCTTCGCGTCTTCGACGGCTTCCGCGTACTCGCGCTGATGCGTGTAGCTCAATTGACGCCAACGATCCCACGCGGGTGGTGCCGCTTTGAGGGCCCTCACGAGATCGGCGGGCGGGTCGACTTCGCGCTTCTCGATGTCGAGGTCGAGGCGAACGGCGAGCGTTTCGTTCCCCTCGAGGCCAGCCGCCTCGCGGTGGCTTCGCCGCAGCGGGATGAAGGGCGGACCGCCCATCGTCGACACGGTGCTGCGAAACGTATAGCCGTTCACGGTGACCTTCACCGGCGCGCGCGCCTTGCCGAAGACGCTCTTGGGATCGAACGTCAGCGGGATCGCGCACATCGATGCGTCGCGCAGGATCGTGGTCTTGAAGGTCTTCGATGCCATCGGGCGGGCGTTCTTTGTCATGCGGAGGCCCTACACCAACGTGCTGGCGGCCCTGAAAGGGTCGCCCTACGATCAATGCAAAACGAACGCGACGAGGACATCGCCGCCCGACGAGAGCAGATATTGTTTGCCGTCGAGCATGTACGTCTCCGCTGCATTCGAGACGTTGCCGATCCGTGCATGCCACAGCGGCTTGCCGTTCGCCGGATCGAACGCGACCAGGTTGCCGGAACCGTCGCCGGCAAAGAGCAGTCGCCCCGCGGTGGTCAGCATGCCGGTGGCGCCACCGCCGCCGGTGAGCTCATGGCGCCACGCGACCTTTGCCGTCTTCGGATCGATGGCCGTGATGAAGTTCGCGACCCTCGCACCCCCGCCGCCCTGCACGCCGCCAAGCCCCATCGAGCCGCGCGGATCCGCATCGATCAGATAGCGTATCGAGAGATCGTTGTTCTCCGGCACGTAGAAGAGGCCCGTATCAGGCGAGTACGCCGGCGGCGGCCAGTTGGTGATGCTGCCGTTCACGATCGATCCGGGGATCGTCGCCGCTTTCTGCGGCTTCAGCATCGGCCGTCCCTCGGAATCGAGGCCGCTCGCCCAGTTCGCATACAGGCCGTATCTGCCGCTCGCGACGTGCTTCCCGGTGACGCGGTCAACGGTGAAGAAGTAGCCGTTGCGCGCCGCTGTGGAGACGAGCTTCCGCGGCTTGCCGTCGATCGTCGTGTCGATGAGGATGGGAGTCTGCGCCGAATCCCAATCGTGCATGTCGCGCGGCGACGTCTGGTAGTACCACGCCATCTTGCCCGTGTCGGCGTCCACGGCGATCAGCGAACAGGTGAACAGACCGACGCCCACGCCTCGCCCCGCCGGTGTATACGCGGGCGTCGGATTTCCGGTACCAAAGATGTAGTAGTTCGTCTCCGGATCGTAGACGCCGGGGACCCACGGCTGCGCCCCGCCGTGCCGTGCCGCCTCGAGGCTCGGCCACGTGTCGATGCCGGGATCGCCCGGGTTCATCGGCACCGTGTAGTGGATCCATTGCCGCTTGCCGGTTTCCGGATCGTAGGACTGCAGGTAGCCCGGCGCATCGATGTCGTTGCCCGTGCCGACGATCACGTGGTCGCGGATGATGATCGGCGCCATCGACGAGAAGTACTGCTGCTCGAACGGCGCGATCTCGACGTGCCACATCTCCTTCCCCGTACGCGCGTCGATCTTGATCAGGTAGTTGTCGTGCGTCTCCATGAACAGGTAGTTGTGCCACATGCCGACGCCGCGATGGCCGGTGTGCGTCCCGCCGCGCGTCTTCCAGTAGAAATGCCAGAGGATCGTGCCGTCGCGCGCGTCCACCGCCCACAGGTTGTCCGGCGACGTCGGGTACAGGATGCCGTCGACCATCAGGATTGATCCCGAGATGCGCGCGGGGCCGCCGCTGTTGAACTCGCCGGTGCCTTCGCCGGCAACGATCACCGGATACGATCCGCCTCCGCCGCCACGTCCACCGGAGCCGCCTGCCTGCGCGCCGCCAAAGCCGCGTCCATTCGGACCCGATCCTTCGACGAAGCCGCGCGACAGCCACGCAAGCCCGACGTTGTTGATCGTCGTCTGATTGATCTGCTTGAGCGCGCTGTAGCGCCGGCCGGTGTAGTCGCCCGAGTAGGTCGGCCAGGTGTCGCCGAGCGGCTTCAGGAGCGATGCGGGATCCAGTCCACCCTGGGCCTGCGCAAGCAGACCGGCTGTGGAGAGCACGAGAGCGACGGCAATGGTTCGCATCATTACTTTATTGTCCAGAGATAAGCGGTCACGTTGTGCATGTCGCGATCGTCGAGCTCGGTGACGAGCGTGCGATGCGCTGCTGCGGGATCATCGATCTCGATCTTCGGGTTGTCTCCGTTGCGCGCGAACGTCCGACGCGTCCCATCGTCCTGAACGAGGGTGACGGTGAAGTCGTCGATGCGCACGAGACGTCCTTTCACAGCCTGACCGGTCGCGGGCGTCACCGTCACGGTCGCGACCGGCCCCGCGTCCGCAGGGGCCGCGCCACGTCCACGTCCGCCGCGTCCACGTCCGCCGCCTCCGGAGACCCACAGATCCTGAAGCGCGCGCGGGTCGGGCACCTTCGAGGCAAGGCCGCGGAGATCGCCAGTGACGGAGTGGCAGCTCGCGCAGCGCGATTCGAAGTACGCACGTCCGGCAGCCGCGTCGCCGACCAGGATCTTCTCGGGAGAGACCAGCTCCCCTTCCGGAGGCCGTCCCTGTGCGCCCGCCTGGCCAAGAACGCTGTGGATGTATTCCGCGAGCGCCTTGATGTCGTCGGGCGGGAACGGAAACGGCGGCATCGGTGGAGCGCCGGCCGCCGCGGGGTTCGGTCGGCCGTTCTGCACGATGGGCGCGATCAACTCGCCACTCTGGTCGCTGAGGACGGTCTGGGATCGCAGAAGGTTCGGGCCACCCTGCTGGCCGCCGCGCAGGTCAATTCCATGGCACGCCGCGCAGTTGCCTTGATAGAGCGCCTTGCCGCGCGCGACGAGCGCGGGGTCACCGGGAGGCCGCTGCTGCTGGGGAAAGTTGGGCCGGGGCGGCCCGCCTTCGGGCACGCCCTGACGTCCGCGACCACCGGGTGCCGCTGGCGGGGGCTGCCCTTCCTGCTCCTGTTGCGCGCTCGTCACGGGTACGAGCGCCGAAATCGCCAATGCCGCGACGGCAAGCATACGTAGCTTCAAGTGCACTCCTTGGGACAATCGAGCAGCATCCGTCCGCGTGTTCCGCGGCCCATGCCTGCGGGACGGGCGGGCAGACGAATAGTACACAAATGTTCGCGAGAATCGAAGGCGAGGGGGCTTAGACCATGTTCTTGCGCATGAAGACACACTCGATCTGATGTCCCGAGGTGAGCCGTGTTTCGCCGCGCCCAATTTCGAGATAACCATTTGCCCTGTAGAACTCGACGCCGGCAAGTGATGCGGCAATCTCAATCCGCTCACAACCGTTCGCGGCGGCGTGTGCTTCAGCCGCTCGAAGGAGAGCGGTCCCGATGCCGCGCCCAGACGCCATGCCCCTCACGTACACAGATGTCCCGTATGTCGTACGGTCGATGGCATAGTCGCTTGCAAAGCCCAGCACGATCGGCGCGCTGTTCACAATCGTGGTGGCAATGAAAAAGACTTCTCCAGTGGCCATTGCATTCAGGTATAGAGCGCTGGCGATCCCCTCCTGCCAATGCGCGACATCGTCCGCTGAATAGAATGACGGCCCTATCGATTGGATGGAGTCGCGGTGAGCGTCTGCGATCCCATCGAGGTCGGACGGATCGGCCTGACGAATCAGTACGTCGCTCGCCGAATCCATCGTGTCAAGCCATCATGTCGTGGTACTCAGGTCTGACTATTCGGAGCGAAGGGCAGCCATCGGATCCATGCGAATGGCCCGTCGTGCCGGCAAGTACGCAGCCATCAGCGCCATCGCCGACAGCACCACCACGGCGCTCACCATCGTCAGCGGGTCGCGCGGCTCGAGGCCGAACAGCATCCGTTCGAGCAGCGTGACGGCGGCGAACGCTGCCGTTAGGCCGGCGGCGACTCCACCGATCACGACCAGCGTTACATCGCGTATCACGAGGCGGAGCACGGACGCTGGTCTCGCCCCCAGCGCCATGCGGATACCGAATTCGACCTGCCGCTCCGCGACAACGTAGCTGAGGACGCCGTAGAGGCCAATCATCGCGAGCAGCAGCGCGAGGCTTCCAAAGAATCCTGAGAGCGTCGCGACCACGCGGTCCTGCACCAGATTGTCGTCGACCTGCTCCGCCAGCGAGTCGATCCTCAACGGGATGTCCCTGGTGACCTCGCCCACCGCGCGCTGAATGGCGGGTACGAGCGTTTCGGGCGGCACATCGGTTCGCACGGAAAATTCTTCCGCCTGGCCTCTCGGGGGTGCCTGCGTCGCCGGCAGAAACACCGTCGGAGGTGTTGCCTGCCGCACCGCCTCGTACTTCGAATCCTTCACGATCCCAACAATCTCGATCTGATCGGGCTCGTTCCAGCGGCGGAAGGTGCTTCCGACAACCGCCATTCCGGGAAAGAACCTCCGCGCCATCGTTTCATTCACGATGGCCACACGCGCGGAATGCGCGGTATCGCGCTCATCGAAGTCGCGGCCGGCGCCGAGAGGTGAACGCATGGTCGCGAAATAGCCCGGCGTCACGAAGTTGAAATATGCCGTCCCCTCCCGATCGCCGGACGGACTCGCGGCGCTCGTGTGAACCTTGGTCATCCAGTTATCGTCGCCAATCGGCGTCGTGAACGACCGCGCGACCGCGGTCACGCCAGGGATGGCGCGCAGCCGCTGCGCGATCTCGTCGTAGGCGGCCTGCCGCTGCTCGGGCCGCAGCTTCGCGGTGTCGGCCGCGAACCATGGCGGCTTCGCGCTCACGACGAGCACGTTGTGCCGGTCGAAGCCGAGATCCAGCGTCAACAGCTTCGCGAACG
>JAICSD010000162.1 GCA_025937075.1 Vicinamibacteria bacterium
GAACGGCGCCGGCGAGCGCACCGATGGGCAACCCGCCGCGCACGGCAATCCCGCGAAGCACGAACGACGACACAGGCGTCGAACCGCCGGTCAGCAGCGCGAGATCCTGCGATGAATCGATCAGGCGCCAGGCCACTCGATGCCACGGCTGAAGCAGCGGCAGCGCGAGGCAGATCAGCAGCACGGCGCGCCACCAGGCATGCCGCACGGCTGGAGCGTCCACCGGCAGGAGCCGCGCCGCGAGCGCGGCCGCACCGATGATCACCGCCGACTGCAGACTCCAGTACAGAAGATTGGAGAGCGTCAGTTCGGTCATCTACTCCTCCATCTCGTCGATGAGCTGCCGGATCTTCTGCCGCTCCGCCTTCGTGAGCTTTCCGTTTCTCGCGAGTTGCAGGAGCAGGCCGCTCGCGGCGCCGTCGAACACGCGGTCGACGAAGTCGCGCACCATGGCGCCGACGACCTGCTGCCGCGGCCGCGAGGGGCGATAGACGTACGCCCGGTCTTGGCGGGATTTCTTCAGGTAACCCTTGTCCTCGAGGATCTTCATCATCGTCATCACGGTGGTGTACGCGACCTGGCGGCGTTCGCGGAGGGTTTCGTACACGTCGCGGACGGTCGCCTGTTCGCGCTGCCACACGACTTTCATGATGGCGAGCTCTTGAGGGGTGAGGGTAGGTGTTTTGGGGCGCATGTCGATGGCGGTTGACGTTGCAACTAATTATTTAGTACTAATCGAGCCAAGTCAAGGCGAGCGACGCTCGACCGGAGCCCGGAGGCGAACATGCTGATCGACGATGTCCATCGCGATGCACTTTACGCACTTAGAGGCTTGCGCAGGACGCCGGGCTTCTCCGCCGCCGTCGTCGCAACACTGGCGATAGGCATCGGCGCCAACACCGCGATCTTCAGCGCGCTGGAAGGGATCGTTCTTCGCGCGCTCCCGTACGCAAATGCCGACCGTCTTGTGCGCCTCTACGAAGAGGCATCGGATGTCGATGCGCCTGAAGGCGCGCGTCCCATGGGCCTCTCGAAAGCTGAATTCGAGATGCTGCGTGACTCGTCGCTCACACTCTCACACGTAGGCGTGTACCTTCCGGCGACGATGACTTACGCCGGACGCGATCGAATTCTCCGGCTCCATGGGACGCAGTTGACGCCCGCGATTCTGGCGATGCTCGATGCCGCGCCCGTGATCGGACGGCTGTTCGAAGCCCGCGAGGACTCCCCTGCCGATCACGTGATTGTCCTGAGTGACGGTGCGTGGTCGCGGTTGTTTGGAAGGGATCCTGCGATCCTCGGTCGCTCGATGTCCCTGGAAGGAATTCAGTATTCGATCGTTGGCGTGATGCCTCGCGACTTTCACTTTCCGGATACAGAGACGGAATTCTGGATTCCGCTTGCATTCCCCGAACGCGGCGCCCGCCTCGTTGTGACTGGCCGCGTGAGTGAGGGCTATTCGCGCGACGCAGCCGCTGATGAGATAACGTCCCTGCTGGCGCGGTTCCGAACGACCCGCGGGCTGCCACCGCCACCCCCGCCGCCACCACCACCGCCGGGCAATGGTCGACGCATGACGCTGGAAGAAGCGATGGCCCAAGCGCCAGCTAGCGCGATCAACGCCGACCGCCGGCCCGCCATTCGACCGCCCCCGAGTAGCCCCCGCGTGCGGCTGGTCAGACTGGACCAATTCGTGATCGGCACGGCGAGATCCGCGCTCCTCATTCTTGCAGCCGCAGCCGTGTTCGTGCTGCTCATCGCGTGTGCGAACGTTGCGAACCTCCTACTTGCGCGGAACACCGCACGCGTCGGCGAGATCGCGGTTCGACGCGCCCTCGGCGCGAGCCGGGGTCGGCTGGCGCGGCAACTGATGACGGAGACTTTCATGCTGGCCGCAATGGGCGGCGTGATCAGCCTCGGGCTGGCTTTCGGAGGCGTCACGATTCTGCGAACCTTCGGAAGGGCTCTGCCACGCGCTGGTTTTGGTCCATCCCTCGGAATACCACGTCTCCAGGAAGTCAGCCTGGATCTCCCCGTTCTCGGCTTCACTATTGGGCTGACGATCGTCACTGCCTTCCTGGCGGGATTACTTCCCGCCATTCGGCACGGACGCCCTCCTGCGTCCGAGTTCACCCACGGTTCGCATGGACGAACGACGACACGCTTGCTCGTCGCAGCAGAAATCGCAGCAGCGATGCTCCTGTTCATCGGCGGGGCGCTGTTGACGCGAAGTCTCGTCAACCTCTGGAACGTCGCGCCGGGATTCGATCCAGGAAACATTCTGACGTTCCAAGTCGTCCTCGCTCACGATCGACCGCTCGATCCATTTCGCGATGACGTCGTCGAACGGCTGCGGATGCTCCCCCACGTACGGGCGGCCGCTTTCGCTGACCAACCGGCGATGGGCCCTGCGGCAAGTACGATTTCGCTCAGAACCGCGCCTGTCGAAGTCGCGAGCGTTCCTCCTCCACCACCGCCGGGGGGCAGTCGGCTGCCGCAGTTTCCGGAAGTGCGCATGGTCGGCGGTGACTACTTCCGGGCGATGGGCATCCATGTGATCGAGGGCCGCGATTTCAACGGAGCAGACCGGTCCGGCACGTCTCGAGTGATGCTGGTCAACCACGCGCTCGCGCGCAGCGGATACGTCGGCGCGCATCCGATCGGGCGCCATGTGTACTCAAATGGCCCTACGCCGGTTGAAATCATCGGGATTGTGGACGATGCCCGATTGATCGGCTTCGATCAAGAACCTGGACCGCAGGTGTTCGTACCATCGGATCGCATCCCTAAGCCCTCGACCGCCCGGAGTCCCGGGCCTCTTGTGGGAGTGATTCGGATTCCGTACTTCATACTTCGCACCGACGGCAATCCGTTGGTGGTTCTGAACGACATTCGCCGAGTCGTCGCGCAGCTCGAACCGAGCGCCACGCTGGACAACGTTGCGACGATGGAACAAATCGTGTCCAACACTATGGTTCGCCCCAGGTTCTATTCGGTTCTCCTGGCGATTTTCGCAGCCATCGCAGCCCTGCTGGCGTTTGTCGGCATCTATGGGCTGGTCTCGTACACCGTCACGCAGCGCGCGCGCGAAGTTGGTATCCGGATGGCGCTTGGAGCCAGCCCGCTCGCCGTCATGCGATTGTTCGTTCAGCAGGCGGCCATGATCACCGGAGTCGGGATCGTCTGCGGCGTCGGCGCCGCCGCGACCGTAACGCGGGTCCTGGCGAACATGCTGTTTGGAGTCGCTCCCCTCGATCCCGCGACCTACATCTTCAGCGTACTCACCTTCGCCGCCATATCGCTCATCGCCTGTTTCGTTCCGGCACGGCGCGCCACACGAATTGATCCCGCGGTCACGCTGCGGTGCGATTGAAGTGCCCTCTTCGATTCGCCGGAACGGCAGACTGCACAAACCGGCGAGTCGATCGACCCAGTGGCCGCATCGTCACGAAGCACCGAGTTCACGATCTTACGTGATAGCCTTGGTTTCGTGGGCGCGAGTCAAAATATCGCACTCAGACTCCTCGCGGCGCCCTCGAGCGACCCAAACGTTTCGCAGCTGACCGCGATACATCCGTCTCCGCGCGCATGACCAACGCGCTGCTCCGTGGTCGACGAAGATGTCGCTGCGCGGGCGCTCGATCCCGGCCGCCGGCGGAGCGTGGGACGTGGGGCCGCTGGACGTGGACGCGTGACCAGCTCCGTGCGCGCTGAGAACACCACAGATTCAGTTGCTGGAGTGCGATGATCGTCCACGGTGCCGCGGAGCTCGGCTGAGACGCACCTGTGCGCGCGATCGGCCAGCGTGAGCTGCCGGAGAAGCTGACATGACCTGGATTCGAGTCGTTCCGTTCGACGCGAGCGAGGACCTGCGGCGTGCGCGCGAGGCGCAGAAAAAGCTCTACCCAATGGAATACGCGGAGCCTACGCATCCGCAACATGCCGAGACCGAAGGGATCGTTGCGTCGCACTCTCTGATCCCCGACGCGCTGTACCATGCGTTCGCCGCGTTCGGCGCCATGATGTCGCCGGATCTGCCGCTCACGCGACGGCAGCACGAGATGATCACGACCGTCGTGTCGGCGGTGAACCGGTGCCAGTATTGACTGGAGTCGCACGCAGAGTTTCTGCGTAGGGTCACGCTGGACGCGGATTTCGTCGACTCGCTGAGTCGAGATTTTCGATCCGCGCCGATGTCAGAGCAGGACCGCGTCATGCTCGAATACGTCGAGCAGATTACCCGCGACGCCACGCGGATCCAGCCTGCCGATCACGATCGCCTGCGCGCGGTCGGTTTCGACGATCGCGGCATTCTTCAGATCACCCTGATCGCGTCCTGGTTCAACTACATCAACCGCGTCGCGGACGCGCTCGGTGCGGGAAGAGATCCGCTGTAGGCAACTTCGGGCCGAGCTGCGCGGGGGCGCGGCGCGATTGATTGTTGATAGTGTGGAATACACTCCACATATGGAGACCATTCAGATCGTCATCGAAAAGGAGTTGCTGCAGGCGATCGACCGCGCCGCGCGCCGCCGGCACGTGAATCGATCGGCGCTCGTTCGCGATGCCCTTCGCGTGTACCTCCGGCGCATGGCGCTCGAGGACCGCGAGCGCCGGGACAGGGACGGCTATGTCGGCAGTCCCGATTCGGAATTCGCCGTCTGGGATCGGGCCGCCGCGTGGCCGGACGAATAGAGCGCGGCGAGAGTCGCCATTCCCTATCTCTCGGGGCGGACGCTGGGCCGGGCAGCTCGACTTTGCGCTGGGCTGCGACCGCTGACCGAGTCGCGCGGCCTACTTCGCGCCCAGCGCGTTGCGCCAAGCACGATCCGCCTCAGGACCGCGCTCATCGAAGTCGCGACCGTTGCTCCGCCCGGCGCCTGGAGCCAGTCGGCTCGTCGCCCAGTAGCGCGCCCGACGTCTGAAATCACGGCAAGGGCATGTGCACGATTTCTCGTGATACACTCGTTTTCGTGGCAGACAACCAGAACGTCACGCTCAGTGTGCCCCGCACGATCCTGAAGCGCGTCAAGCGCCTCGCAGCAGATCGCGATACGTCGGTGTCTGCGCTCATGACCGACGCGCTGGCTCGCCTGATCGATGAAGATCGTCGCTATTCCGCGGCGCGAAAACGAGCCCTGGCGGCCCTGAGGTCGGCTCGATCGCTCGGTACGCGCGGACGCCGGACATGGACACGCGACGCGCTCCATGAGCGCTGAAGGCACGCGGGAATTCGTCGATGCGAACGTTCTCGTCTATGCCTACGATGCGTCAGCCGGCAGAAAAAAGGCGGCGGCCGAAGATCTCGTAGCGCACTTGTGGGCCGCAGGCACGGGCTGCCTCAGCGTTCAGGTGCTGCAGGAGTTCTTCGTCAGCGTCACGCGAAAGGTCGCTGAGCCTCTTCCGGTTCAAGAAGCCGCTGAGCGCGTCCGCGACTTCGGCGCTTGGAACGTGTTCGCGCCGGGCGCGAATGATGTCCTTCGCGCGATTGAGCTGCAAGAGCAGCACAGATTGAGCTTCTGGGACGCGATGATCGTGCACGCCGCTGCGGAATTGGGGTGCGACGTGCTCTGGACCGAGGATTTGACCGACGGTCAGGTAATCAGAGGAGTTCGCCTCCGCGATCCATTTGTGCCGGCGAGCGGGACAAAGGGAGCACAGAGGCGGCCCTGAAAGGGCCGCCCTACACCTGCGCTACTCCGCGCGCAGCGCGTCCATCGGATCGACGCGAACCGCCCGGCGCACCGGGACGTAGCACGCGGCGAAGGTCGCGAGCGCGACTGCCAGCGTCACGGTGACGAGGATCAGCGGATCGCGCGGCGTGACGCTGAACAGCATCGATTGCAGCAGCCGCCCCAACATCAGCGCAAGCGCGAGACCGATCGCAAGCCCCGCAAGCGCAAGCTTCGCCGCCGAACCGAAGATGAGTCCGGAGATATTGCGTCGGCTCGCGCCCAGCGCGATCCGCACGCCAAGCTCCGGCACCCGCTGGCTGACGTTGTACGCCATCACGCCATACACACCTGCGAGCGCCAGCACGAGCGCCACGCCGGCGAACACGATCAGCAGGAACGTTTGAAAGCGCGGAGCCGCCGTCGCCGTGCCAAGCGTCGACTCCATCGTCGCCACCTTCATCGGAACGTCCGGATTGCGCTCGGTGATCGTGCGCCGGATCGTCTCCGCGAGCGCCATCGGATCGCCGGTGGCGGTCCGCACGACCAGCGTCAACTCCGTCGACGGACCGGGGTGCTGCGCGTACGCCATGTAGATCTCCGGCTGCGGCGGCAGCGACGGTCCAGACGTGCGCACGTCGGCGACCACCCCGACGATCGTCATGAATTGCAGCGAATCGAGACCGCATTGAATGCGGCGGCCGATCGGGCTCTGACCCGGAAACGCCGCGCGGGCAAGCGATTCATTGATCACCGTGACGAACGGCGCGTCGTGTGTGTCGCTGTCGCGGATGTCCCGTCCCGCCTTCAGCGGGAT
This sequence comes from Vicinamibacteria bacterium, assembly GCA_025937075.1. The sequence continues at coordinate 6,490 of JAICSD010000162.1, forward strand.
CCTCATCGTCCGGAAGTAGTCGGGCGTGACGACATTGAAGATCGCGTTGGGGGCTTGCACGCCGGTATCGGACGGGCCAGGTCCGCCTTCGATCCAGTAGCCACCGTTGGATCGAGGCTCCGGGGGCGCACCCATGACGCCGCCCGCAGCCGTGACACCCGGCAGGGCGCGGAGCTGCGGGAGCAGATCGCGATAGAACGCCGTCGCGTGCTGCGCCTGTTCGACGTTCTTCGCCGGCACCGATGTCGAGAGCACCAGCAGATGCTCCGGCGCGAAGCCCAGGTCGACGGCCGCGAGCATCGCAAGGCTTCGCGCGAGCAGCGCGGCCCCGATGACGAGGACGACGGCGAGCGCGATTTCAGCGATGACGAAGGCATGGCGCGCCCAGCCGCGGCGCGCGCCCACGGACGATCCCTTGCCGCCTTGCCGCAGTCCTTCGACGAGCTCGATTCGCGAGGCCTGCAGCGCCGGCGCGAGGCCGAACAGGATGCTGGCCATCAACGCGATGACGACCGCGAACCCGAACGCCGTGAGATCGACGTGGACCTCGTCGAGTCTCGGCAGGTTCGTGGGCGCGAGCGCCACCAGGCCTGTCATCGCGAGCCGCGCGAGCCAGCCGCCAAGTACCGCGCCGGCCAGGCCGAACACGACCGCTTCGGTCAGGAGCTGGCGCACGAGCCGCGCCCGCCCGGCGCCGACGGCCGCACGCACGACCATCTCCCGCTGACGAACGGTCGCCCGCGAGAGCAGCAGGTTGGCAACGTTCGCGCAGGCGATCAGCAGCACGAGCGCCACAGCGGCAAGGAGGAGATACAAGGTCTGCCGCGTGCTGCCGACGACGAGGTCCTGAAGCGGAAAGACGGCCGCGAGCTTTCCAGCGTTGGTGTTCGGGTATTCCGCTTCGAGGCGGCGCGCGATGCCCGTCATCTCGCCTTGCGCCTGATCCAGCGTTACGCCGTCCGCAAGCCGAGCGACGACGCGATAGTTGTGCCCGGATCGTGATGTGGTTTCCGGACTGATCCAGGAAGGCAGGTACACGTCGGCTCGGACCGGAAAGGGATAGCCCGCAGCGAGGATCCCGATAATTGTGAAGATCTGATCGTCGACCTTGACGGTCGAGCCGACCGCCCGCGCGCCGCCGTTGAACTGCCGCTTCCAGAACGCGTCGGTGATCACCGCGGTCAACGGGCCGCCCGCCTTCTGCTCCTCCGCCGTCGGCAGACGCCCGACCGCCGGCCGCATGCGCAGCACGTCGAAGAATAGCGGCGTGACGCGATAGACATTCGCGTAGTCCGCCGTCGCCCCGACCGTCACGCTCGTCTCCCAGCCCGAGTAGTACGCCATCCCCTGAAAGCTGCGGCTCTGCGCCTGCCAGTCGTGGAAATCGGGCGCGGACACCGTGCTGCTCCGCCGACCCGTTTTCGTCCACAGGTTCGTGACGACGACGAGGCGGTCCGGGTTGTCGAAGGAGAGGGGCCGCAGCAGCACGGCGTTGACCACCGTGAAGATCGCAGTGGTCGCGCCGATGCCCAGCGCCAGGGTCGTCACAGCGGTAATGGCGAACGCCGGCTGGCGCAGCAGGCTGCGAAGCACGAAACGGAGGTCCTGAAGCAGCTTGTCCATAGGCTCTTTGACGAGAAGATGGGCCGAAAGGTTGTACGGGCCGCTATTGGTCGCGTCGCTTCAGGTCCAGCAGCAACTGCGCCGCTCGATCGCTGGTCGCGTCATAGGACTCCGCCTTTGCGGCGTACTTTCGCGCGGCGTCGGCGTCGCCGTGGCGCGCGAACGCGAGGGCGGCATTCAGGGCGGCGTCCGCCTCCTCCCTCACACTCTCGTCGATGTCCCGCTGCATCTGCGGAGCATCGCCTGCGGGTTGCGCATCTTGCGCGCGGTGGCGCAGGCTGTCGGTTGCCTTCCTGAAACAATCGAACGCGTCTGCGAAGAACGTTGATGCGGGCCCGGGCTCCGCCAGCGCCGTGTCGACGAAGCCGTGATACTTGCGCGCGGAACAATTGTCGCCGTCGCGCTCGATCGCCTGGTCGAGCTCCGTGCGCGCGTCACGCAGCTCTCCGCGCTTCAAGCGAATGAGGCCTGCCAGCGTGTACACATCCGTGCTGCCGGCCGTCTTCTTCGCCGCCTCGACGTCCGCCAGCGCCTCGTCGAGCTGATTGCGTTGAAGGCGGCTCCACGCCCGCCAGTAATGCGCGTCTCCGAGATGCCAGACGCCGAGGTCGATCAGCTGCGTTGCA
>JAICSD010000553.1 GCA_025937075.1 Vicinamibacteria bacterium
GCGGAGTGCCGATCGTGCTCAATACGAGCTTCAACGAGAACGAGCCGATTGTCGAAACGCCGGCGCAGGCGCTGGATTGCTTTCTCCGGACGCGGATGGACGTCATCGTGTTGAACGACACGATGATTCGCCGCGTGCCGGCGGTGAAGGCCAGCGCAGCCCGGTGAACGCGACGCCGGCGTGCGCGCGGACACGCGTGCCGTGACGCGCACGCACCGGCCTCGCACGAGCGTATGAACGGTGTGCGGGGCTGGCTCGTTGGACTGACGCACGCGATCGCGCAGCGCGCGAAGACGTTGCTGTTCACCGCGGTCGGCGCCGTATTCCGCGCGCGCGCGCCTAACGCTCCCCTCGAGCCGGCCAGTATACTCGTCCTCCAGCTTCAGCAGCTCGGCGACAGCGTGATCTTCACGCCGACGCTTCGCGCGCTGCGCGAGCGATTTCCGCTCGCGCGAATCGACCTGCTCGCGACGCCAGCGGCCGCTCAGGTCTACAAGAAGTCGTCCTTCGTCAACCAGATCCACGTGGCGCGAACGTGGCTGCCGGGGAACAAGGGAGCGCGCATCCGACCGATGCTGCCGCTGATTCGAACCCTTCGCGCGGTGCGGTACGACTGCACGATCACCGACATCACCGAGCAGGCGTTTCGATATTCGCTGGTCGCCTGGCTCATAGGTTCGCCAGTGCGGGTCGGCTTCGATATCGGTGGCCGCGGCTTCCTGCACACCGTTCGCGTGCCCTTTCGTGCTGATGCGGACTGGGTGGACGCGAACCTCGACATCGTGCGCATCGTCGGGGGTTCGCCACGGTCATCGCGGGAGGAAGTTGCCTTCGACGCGGCCGATTCCGAGCGCGTGCGCGCACTCCTCGTCGACGGGGGCCATGACAGCGCGCAGCGAGTGGTCGTCCTCCACACCGGCGCCAACTGGCAGTCGCGTACCTGGTATCACGACCGGTGGGCATCGCTCGCCGACGCGTTAGGCACGCGTCACGAGGCGACGATCGTGTTCGCTGGATCGCAGGGCGAGAGCGAGTACATCGAACGGATCCGCGCAGCGATGACGCGACCGTCGATCTCGCTTGCGGGCGTGACGGATATCCCGCAGCTCGCAGCGCTCTGCTCGATGGCCGGCCTGTTTGTCGGGACGGACTCGGGTCCGCGGCAGATCGCGCGGGCCTCGGGGTGTCCGCACGTCGTCATCATGTCGTCCCAGGACGACACTGACCGGTGGGCCGGCTGGGGAAAGGGCGAGATCGTGATGCGGTCCTTTCCTCCGTGCAGCGGCTGCTATCTGGCGCACTGCGCCCACAAGATCTGCATGGACGCGCTCGAAGCTGAACGGGTCCTCGCCCGCTGCAGCGAGCTGCTCGGTGACCCCGCCGCGCGCGCGGCGCGCCCGCGTCAGGACCACGTCCCCATTCCAGCGCGGCTCGGCCCGATGGTAGCACGTGGGAAGGCAGGCCTTCGAGCGCTCGCTCATGCGCCGGCCGATCCCGTATAATTACTTCGCTTGTTGGCCCGCGCCTTGCAAAGGAAATACTCGCCAATACACCACTGCCGCTAGCGGCGAACGGTGAGAGGTGCAGTGATCCGCGCAAACGAGTCGGCGCTCCGTCGGGGGGCGGACGTCGGTCACGAGCCGGGACGATCGAAGCCCCTTCGCAAGA
>JAICSD010000277.1 GCA_025937075.1 Vicinamibacteria bacterium
TCCGTCACGATCCGGCGGCCCGCAATCCGGCGGCCCATAAAGGGCCGCCCTACGAACGCCACTGTAGGGCGCCCCTTTACGGGGCGCCTTGGCCGCCGCGGTCCGTCACGATCCAGCGGACCGCAATCCGGCGGCCCGTAAAGGGCCGCCCTACGCAATCCGGCGGCCCGTAAAGAACGTAGGGCGCCCCTTTACGGGGCGCCTCAGCGCAGCTCCACCGAGCCCGCTCCGCACAGGTGCTCGACCTCTTCCACCAGCTTCTCGGACGGGCGGACGCGCTGGGCGACGTCTGCTTTCACCCGCATCGGCGTGCCGCTGTTTTTCACGTCCAGCTCCAGGGACACCCTTCGATCGCCGCGGTGCCGTGAGAACAGCTCGGCGAGCGCCTCGAGCGTCGCGCGGCTGTGCGGCGGCATGGCCAGGTGGATCGCCACCTCGCGGGTGGTCCGCTCACGCAGCGCGGAAATCGGCATCAGTTCCGACGCCACCAGCCGCGCGGACTCGTCGTCTTTTTCGAACTTCCCGCGGGCGAGCACCATCGCGTCGGCCGCCACGAGCGCGCCGAAGCGGCCGAACGTTTCGGGAAACACGACGACTTCAATGCTGCCGCCGATGTCGTCCAGCATGAAGACGCACATGCGGTCGCCCTTTTTCGTTTTCAGCGGACGCAATCCGCTGACGATGCCGCCGACCCAGACATCTGGAAGCGACGTCGCCAGATCGCCGACACGCTGCGCGCCGAACGCCTTGAGATCTTCGCTGAACCGCTCGAGCGGGTGGCCGCTCATGTAGAGGCCGAGCGATTCCTTTTCGAACGCGAGCTGCTGCGCTTCGGTCCAGGCTGGCGCGTCCGGCAGCGGAATGGCCGCCGGCGGTTCGTCGTCCTGCGTCAGGTCGAAGAAGGAGACCATGCCCTCATCGCGGTTGCGCTGATGGCGCCCGCCATGTTCGATGGCCTTGTCGATGGCGGCGAACAGTCGTGCGCGCCGCAATGGGACGGGGCCTTCGGCGAAGCCGTCGAACGCGCCCGCTTTGACGAGGCTCTCGAGCGGCCGTTTGTTCACGAGGCGCTGGTCGACCTCTTCACACAAGGTGAAAAGCGAATCGATCCGCCCGCGCTGCTCGCGGACGTTCAGCATCGAGAGGATCGCGCCTTCGCCGACGTTCTTGACGGCGCAGAGCCCGAACCGGACCGGCGGATTCGGCGGCGTCATGCCGTCGAGCGACGGCTGCGCCGTGCGCGCGCTCTCGACCGTGAACGCCAACTGGCTCGTGTTGATGTCGGGCGGCAGGATGGGAATCCCGAGTTCGCGGCACTCGCCAAGGTACATCGCCAGCTTGTCGGTGTTCGCCGCTTCGATCGTCAGCAGCGCCGCCATGAAGTGCGACGGGTAGTTCGCCTTCAGGTAGGCCGTCTGATACGCGACCCAGGCGTACGTCGTCGAGTGCGACTTGTTGAAGCCGTACCCGGCGAAGAACTCCATCAGGTCGAAAATCTTCTTCGCCTTCTTCTCGCTGACGTTGTGCTTCGTCGCGCCTTCCATGAACGCTTCGCGCTGCTTCGCCATGACCTTGGGGTCTTTCTTCCCCATGGCCTTCCGCAGCACGTCCGACTGCCCCATCGTGAAGCCGGCCAGCACCGCGGCAATGCGCATGACCTGCTCCTGGTAGGCGATGACCCCGTAGGTGTCCCCCAGGATGGGCGCGAGCTGCGGCAGCTCGTACTTGACTTCGGTCTTGCCCTGCTTCCGTGAGATGAAATCGTCCACCATCCCCGATTTCAGCGGACCGGGGCGATAGAGGGCGTTCAGCGCGATGAGGTCGTCCAGCCGCTCCGGCTTCGCCTTGCGCAACAGCTCCCGCATGCCGGAGCTCTCGAACTGGAACACGCCGTAGGTCTGGCCGTCGGCAAACAGCTTGTACGTCTTCTCGTCGTTCAGCGGGATCGCGTCGATGTCGAGGTCGAGGCCTTCGGTCCGCTTGATTTCGTCCAGACAGTCGCGGATGAGCGTGAGCGTGCTCAGGCCCAGGAAGTCCATCTTCAGGAGGCCGACGCGCTCGACTTCCTTCATCGCCCATTGCGTGACGATTTCGTCCTTCTGCGACTTGTAGAGCGGGACGAACTCGGTCAGGGGCCGCGGCGCAATCACCACGCCGGCCGCGTGCACGGACGCGTGGCGGGTCATGCCTTCGAGGCGCCGCGCGACGGAAAGCAGTTCCTTGATGCGGTCGTCCTTCTGCTCCATCTCCTTGAGCGGGGGGCTCTCCGCGAGCGCCTTCTCGAGGGTCATGTCCAGGGCAGGGGGAACGGCCTTCGCGACCTTGTCGGCGTCCGCGTAGGGGATATCCATCACACGCGCGACGTCGCGGACGACCGCGCGGGCCTTCATGGTCCCGAACGTGATGATCTGCGCCACCTGCTCGCGGCCGTACTTGCGCGTGACGTACTCAATCACCTCGCCGCGGCGCCGCTCGCAGAAGTCGATGTCGATGTCGGGCAGCGACACCCGCTCGGGATTCAGGAAACGCTCGAAGATGAGGTCGTATTCGATCGGATCGACGTCGGTGATCCGCAGGCAATACGCGACGAAGCTGCCGGCCGCCGACCCGCGGCCCGGCCCGACCGGAATGCCGTGCTCGCGCGCGTACCGGATGAAGTCCCAGACGATACAGAAGTATCCGGGGTACTTCATCTTCTTGATCATGTCGATCTCGTACGAGAGGCGCCGATCGTACTCGTCGAGCGTATGTTTCAGGGCGCCCTTCACCGCCAGCTCGCGCAGTTTCGGGAGCCGCATCTCGAACCCCTGCCGGACGATGTGCTCGAAGTAGCCGTCGAGCGTGAAGCCGTCGGGCACGGCGAAGTTCGGCAGGTAGTTCTCCTTGAAGGAGAGGTCGACACTGCACCGTTCCGCGATCCGGACCGTCCGCGCGAGCGCGTCGAGATGATCCGGGAACACGGCGGCCATCTGCTCGGGCGTCTTGAGAAAGAACTGGTCGCCGTGGTACCGCAGCCGGTCGGCGTCGTTCACGGTCTTGCCCGTACCGATGCAGAGCAGGATGTCGTGAGGCTTGTAGTCGCTGTCGTGCAGGTAATGGACGTCGTTCGTGACGACGAGGTCGAGGCCGAGGTCTTTCGCAATCGGCTGGACGCCCACGTTGACGAGCTTCTGTTCCTCGATCCCCTGGTACTGCATCTCGAGGAAGAAATTATCGCGCCCCAGAATGTCACGGTAGGTCGCGGCGGCCTGCACCGCCTTGTGCTGCTGCTCCGTGCGGATGCCGGTGGCGACCTCCCCTTTCAGGCAACTGCTGAGCCCGATGAGGCCTCTCGAGTGCTGCGCGAGGAGATCCTTGTCGATGCGCGGCTTGTAATAGAAGCCTTCGGTGTAGCCCGAGGACACCAGCTTGATGAGGTTTCGGTAGCCTTCGATGGTTTCGGCGAGGAGGACGAGGTGGTTCGCCGTTTCGCCCGGCGTCCCGCTCTTCGTCCGCCGATCGCCTGGGGCGACGTAGACTTCGCAGCCGAGGATTGGATTGATGCCGCGCTTCCGCGCCTGATCGTGAAAGACGACCGACGAGAACATGTTGCCGTGTTCCGTAATCGCCATCGCGGGCATCTTCAGCTCGACCGCCTTGTCGAGCAGTTCTTCGATCCGGCACGCCCCGTCAAGGAGCGAGTATTCGGAGTGGAGATGAAGATGGACGAATTCCGGCATTTTGATCCGATTACGACGCCGAGGCAGCTCCCGGCTCTCTGCCTGCATTATTCAATGCGCGTGGGGCCCCACCCCCACGCGCTTACGCGCTTCGCGCGACGGCCTTCGGCCTTGCCGCCGCAAAAACCGCGGCGGCCTGCTACTCCCATTCAATCGTAGAAGGCGGCTTCGAGCTGATGTCGTACACGACGCGGTTGATGCCGTTCACCTCGTTGACGATCCGCGACGAAATCGTCGCGAGCAGATCGTGCGGCAGCTTCGCCCAATCGGCGGTCATGCCGTCTCTGCTTTCGACGGCGCGGATCGCGGCGGTGTATTCGTAGGTCCGCGCATCTCCCATGACGCCCACGCTCTGCACCGGCAGGAGCACCGCAAACGACTGCCACAGCTTCCGGTACCAGCCCGCTTTCCTGACTTCCTCGGCCACAATCGCGTCCGCGCGGCGCACGAGGTTCAATCGCGACGCCGTGATCTCGCCGAGGATTCGGACGGCCAGGCCCGGTCCGGGGAACGGCTGGCGCCAGACGAACTCCTCGTCCAGCCCGAGTTCCTGGCCGACGCTCCGGACCTCATCCTTGAACAGTTGACGCAGCGGCTCGACGAGCCGGAACCGCATGCGCTCCGGCAGGCCTCCGACGTTGTGATGGCTCTTGATCACGTGCGACGGCCCGATCACCGATACGCTCTCGATCACATCCGGATAGAGCGTGCCCTGCGCGAGGAACTCGAACTCGCCGAGCGCCGTCGCTTCGCGCTCGAACACGTCGATGAACGTGGCGCCGATGATTTTCCGCTTCTGTTCCGGGTCCGTGATGCCCTGCAGCCGCTCGAGAAACAACACGCTCGCGTCCGTAAACACCAGCGGCAGCTCCAGCCGTTCGAACCGCGCCTTGATCTGCGCCGCCTCGTCCAGCCGCATCACGCCGTTGTCGACGAAGATGCACGTCAGACGGTCGCCGATCGCTTTGTGAATCAGCAGCGCGGCGACGGTCGAATCGACGCCGCCGCTCAGCCCACAGACGACACGGCCCTCTCCCACTTGCGCGCGGATGGTCGCAATCGCTTCCTGCACGAATGACGCCATCGTCCAGTCGCCGGTGCAGCCGCACACGTCGAAGGCGAAATTCCGGAGGATTGCGGTACCGCGATCGGTGTGCGCGACTTCCGGGTGAAACAGCAGCGCGTAAAACCGCCGATCGTCGTCTGCCATCGCGGCGACGGGCGCATTGGCGCTCGTCGCCGTGACCGCGAATCCGTGCGGCGCCCGGGCGACGAAGTCGCCGTGGCTGGCCCAGACGCGCAACTCCGTCGGCAGCGACGTAAACAGTGGTTGCGCATGCGCGATCGATACGGTCGCGAGCCCGAACTCGCGATGCGGTGCCGGCGCCACTTCCCCGCCCAGCGCGTCGGTCATCAACTGCATTCCGTAGCAGATGCCGAGGACGGGCACGCCCAACTCGAATACTGCGCGATCGCACCGCGGCGCGCCGGCCTCACGCACGCTCTTCGGGCCGCCGGACAGGATGATGCCGAGCGGCTGGCGTTTCGCGATCTCATGCGGCGGCGTGTTGTACGGCAGGATTTCGGAATACACCGACAGCTCACGCAGGCGGCGCGCAATCAGCTGCGTAAATTGCGAGCCGAAATCCAGGACGACGATCGTTTGGTGTTGCACGGGAGAACGCTATTATATTGCGTGTCGTCCCGAGCGACCACTACATCTGGTAGGGTGATCGCCCTGTTCGCGCTTCTGGCGATCGCATGCGCTGTCGCGCTCGCGAACGTCACGCCGCCGGCAACGACGCTCTTTCCGCTGGCGACCCACTGGACCGTTTCGCTCGACGGTCCGCCTGTCGCGAACGCGCCACCTGTCAGCGACGCCGATCGGATCTACGTCGCGCTTCGTACCGGCGCGATCGTCGCGCGCGCGTTCAAGGACGGTGCGGAGGTCTGGAAACGGCCGCTGGCCACCGAACGTCCGATCGCCGTCGACAGCGGCCTCGTGTTCGTGGTAAGCGGCGACACTGTCCAGGCGCTGCGCGGGACCGACGGCTCCACTGCGTGGTCACATCGCTTCGGCGTACCCTCCGCTCCGCTGCTCGCGAAATCCGGTTGGCTGATCATCGTCTCCGACACGACCGTCAGCGCGTTGCGCGCACAGGACGGCACCGTCGTCTGGTCGCGCGCGATCGGGGTCGTGTACCGCCGTCCCGCCATCGAAGGCAATCGGCTGTATGTGCCCGCCGATGAGGGGCGTATCGTCGCGGTGGATCTCGAGCACGGTACGCCGGTCTGGGAGCACGAGGTGGCGGGCGTTCCCGGCGAGCCGATTGCGACCTCCGATCGCGTCTACTTCGGTGCGAGCGATCGGCAGTTCTATTGCCTCAAGGCGTCGA
>JAICSD010000137.1 GCA_025937075.1 Vicinamibacteria bacterium
CGCCGCGCCGCGTCGACAGAGCCCGCGACGGTGCTGCGTGCGATCTAAGCCAGCGCGCGGTTCTTCACCTTCGCGCGGTGGTGCGCCGTCACCGCGGCAATCACGTGGCACACCCAGCCGAGCAGACCACCCGTGCCGATCCACATTCCTGGCGTGACGATCAGCCAGAAGATTCCGCGGAGGAAATCTCCGTTATAGATCTGGCCGACGCCAGGAATGATGGCGCTCAACACCGCAGCCGTGCCCGGATGACGCAACTCCGTAATTGCCACGCTCCCCTCAGACGATCATTTCGACCATGGTGGGACGATGCCGTTCATGCGCGCGTAGGCGACCGACTGCCCCATGTGCTCGTTGTTGTGAACGAGAATGCGCAGGAAGATCTTGTCGGATGTCGACGGTTGCCCAAAGAACTGGACCGCCTTCTGCCTGTCGACGGTCTGGTACTGGCTCTTCACGGCATCGAGCGACTTGCGGAGCAGATCGATCACCCGCGTCTTGGCCGTAATGGACTTCTCGGGATCCTTGCCGAGGGTCGATATCGTCACCGGTGACTTGCCTCCCGCCTGCTCGAGGAGCCAGAAGTTCCCCAGGGCGATGTGCATGTAGACCTCGCTGATCGAGCGGATGCCCGGAGCGGGGCGCCATCCGTATTTGTCCTCCGGCGTCGCCTCCGCCAGCTGCAGGATCTGCCGCGAGGCTGCCGTGAACTCGGGTACCCACCCCTGACCCAGTTCCGGCGGCGGCGTCTGCGCCCGTGCAGTGAGTGACGAGATCGCCATCGTGCAGGTTCCGATCGCGAGCGTACATACGAGGAGGAATTTGCGCGGATTCACGGGTTCTCCTTTCTCGCTTTCTCTCGCTCGCTGACAGACGTCTCGCAGCGGCGAATTGCAGATATTAACCGTACTGCCGCGGCGACGTACGCATCTGCGTACAACAGGGCACGGGATTCGCGATACCTGGCATATCCCGTGCGGCATGGATTTCGCCATGGGTGGACGCGGTACAATGACTCCTGTGAAGGTGATTCGGCCACGCGTCAGCTACGCCGATCTGGAGCGAATGCCGGAAGACGGGCGCCGGTACGAGCTCTACGACGGCGAGGTGTTCGTGGTTCCTGCACCCCTTCCCAGGCATCAAGTCGTTCAGATCCTGATCGTCGAGATGCTGCGCGAATACGCAAAGGCGCACGGGGGATTTGCGGTGCTTTCCCCGATCGATATCGTCTTCTCCGATTACGACGTCTTGCAGCCCGACATCGTCTATTTCACACCGGTACGCGCACATCTCGTCGATCTGGATCGCGTGATCCGGGATGCGCCGGACCTCTGTATCGAAGTACTGTCGCCGTCAACCGCGGCAACCGATCGCGGCAAGCAGATGCACGTGTTCGCGCGATACGGCGTCGGTGAGTACTGGATTGTCGATCCGCGGTCCGAACGAATCGAGGTGTACGAGCTGACCAATGGCGCGTACGCGCTCCGGACCAGTGCGACCGGAGACGACAAGGTCCGCTCGGCGACACTCCCGGGGCACACGTTCGTCGCGCGATCCGTGTTCCCCTGACGCGCGATCTTGAATCCGGTACTCTCCCTCATCATCCCAGCGCACAACGAGGAAGCGCTGCTCGGGCAGACCGTGCGGACGCTCACGGCGTCCGCGGCCGAGCTCGGTCAGCCGTTCGAGATCATCGTGGTCGACGATGACTCGACGGATCGGACGCCTGAGATCGCCCGCGCACTGGGCGCGCTGGTCGTCAGCGTCCGCGTCCGGCACATCGCGGCTGCCCGCAATGCAGGTGCGCGCGCGGCAAGGGGGGACATCCTCGTGTTCGTCGATGCGGACACCCTCGTGCCCGCAGCCGTCTTGGCCGCGGCGGTCACGGCGATTCGGGACGGGGCGGTCGGCGGCGGCGCGATGCCGCTGATGGACTCGGATCGGCCGCGCTGGGCCGCGCGGAGCGTGGCGATCGTCGTCTGCGTGCTGCGAACCGCGCGCTGGGCAGCGGGCTGTTTCGTGTTCGCCAGGCGCGACGCATTCGAGCGGGTGGGCGGCTTCGACGAGCGGTATTTCGCGAGCGAGGAGATTCATCTGAGCCGCGCGCTCAAGAAGCACGGACGCTTCGTGATTGTCGAGGAACGCGTGGTCACATCGGCGCGCAAGGCGCATCAGTTTTCGGCGCTCCAGACGAGCGCCCAGTTCCTGCGGGCGCTCTGGCCTGGCACGTTGAAGCGGCGCGATCGCCTGCCGTTCTGGTACGGCAAGCGCGACAACGGCTCGTCCCAACTCCCAATTCCCAAATCGTGTGAGGCCGAACCCGGCGCGCCTGGCGCTGGGCCCGCCGGATGATCGTTTATCGTATATAAATGTGATATCATGTCTATATGCGGAAACCGATCTCCGTCACGATTGAGCCGGACAATTTGCTCTGGCTGAAAGCCCAGGCCGCCGCGACCGCGAAGGGCAGCGTGAGCGACGTGCTGGATCGACTCGTTCGCGACGCACGCCTCGAGGGCCGGACGGATGCGATCAGGTCGGTGGTCGGCACGATCGATCTGCCGGACGGCGACGTCGATCGCGCCGAGGCGTACGTACGGTCGATGTTCGATCGATCGATCAGCAGACCGATCCTCGTGAGGGAACGACCGCCCCGGACGTCTGGCGCTGGACCTGCGAGGGGTCGTAGACGCCGTGGCTGACCTCGCCGCCGCGGTCACCGACACGCACGCGCTGCTCTATCATGCGGCTGGAAGCGCGCGGCTGGGAAAGCGCGCCGCGGCTCATTTCACCGCGTGCGAAGATCGGCAGGCGGTGTTGTATGTGCCTGCCGCGGTGATTTGGGAAACCGCGCTTCTGGCTCGGAGCGGGCACGTCAACCTGCGGAGGCCTGTACGCGGGTTCTTCGAGGATCTCTTCAGCAACCCCGCATATCAGCCCCGCGAACTGTCCGCACCGCAGATCTACGACGCCGATACGCTCCGCTTCAATCGCGATCCGTTCGACGCGCTGATCTGCGCCGCCGCGCGCGACCTCAATCTTCCGCTCCTCACACGCGACCACGACATCACGACGTCCAGGGCAGTACGGGTCCTGTGGTGAAGGCGTGCGCTATTCCGTGCGCAGCGCGCTCATCGGTGAAATCGCCGCGGCACGGCCAGCCGGGACGATCGACGCGATGAAGGCCGCAATCGCGAGCGCGCCAGCCGCGATCCCCAACGCGATCGGATCCCAGTACTTCACGCCGTACAGCTGCGACGCGATGAGCCGTCCGGCGCCGATCGCGAGCGGCACACCTGCGGCGAGCCCGATCAGGACGCGCTGGAACGCGCCGCGCAGGACGAGCTCCATCACGCGGCTGCGGTCCGCCCCGAGTGCCATGCGAATACCGATTTCGTTCGTGCGCTGTGCGACGGTGTACGCCGTCACCCCGTAGAGTCCAACCGCCGCGAGCAGCAGCGCGACAACGCCGAACAGCCCGGCAAGGCTGGCGACGGCGCGCTCCTGATCGAACGACTGCTCCACCTGCTCCTGCATCGTCCGGACGCTGATGATCGTGAGATTCGGATCGATTCCGGCCAGCGTACGGGTGAGCACCGGTTCGAGCGCGCCCGGTCCCTGGCTGGTGACCAGCATGAGGCCGCCCACGCCATGCGATGCCCGCTCGATTCGCTTCATCAGGTCGTCCTTGTACGGCACGGTCTGCGCGAGCGGAACGAAGAACATCGGGCGCGCGGGCTGGCTCAGCGCAAAGCCGGCGAACTTCGCGTCGCGCGCAACCCCGATGATGCGGAACGTGCTGGCGTTCTCGGGCATGTCGAGCCCGAAGTGCTGATCGATCGGATCCTCCCCGCTCTTGAAGAAGCGCTTCACGAACGCCTCGTTCACGATTGCGACCAGCTCGGACGTCTCGTTGTCGGCTGCCGTGAACGGGCGGCCTCGCCGCACGGGGATACCCCAGTTCTGCAGGAAATTCGCGCTGACGCGATCCCAGGAGGAGCCCGCCTGCTCGTTGAACTTGGGCGGTGGGTGACCTGCAATGAAGATCAATTCGCCCCAGTTGTCCGTGAGCGGGTTGTAGAGTGCGAGGCCCGAGCCCTGGACACCGGGTAGCGCATTCAGACGATCTTCAACCTGGCGATATAGGGCCTCGAGCTTCTGCTCGTCGTAGCTTGCGGGCAGCCGGTTGAGCGAGACGACAACACGCCCGTCGACGCGATAGCCGAAGTCCTGGTGCTCGAGCTTGTTCAGACTGCGCGCCAGCATGGTCGAGCCCGCGACGAGCACGACGGAGAACGTTGCCTGCACAATCAACAGCGCCTGCCGCGCGAGCGACGAATGGTCGCCGGTGCTGCGGCCGGCGCCCCGAAGCGCATCGACGGGATCGGTACGCGTCGCAAACCAGGCTGGCGCGGCGCCAAACACGATGCCGGTCACCAGCGCGACGCCGACCGCAAACGCGAGCACCATGAGCGACGGCGACGTGCTGATTGGCAGGAACTTCGTGCTCCGGAACGCGAGCGCGAGGAGCAGCCGCGCCGCGCCGTCTGCGACGAGCAGCCCTGCCACGCCGCCCGCGATCGCCAGCAACACGCTCTCTACGAGGGCCTGCCTGATGATTTGCGCCCGCGATGCGCCAACCGCCAGGCGCACGGCCGTCTGGCCGCGCCGCGCCACGGCGCGCGCGAGCAGCAGGTTCGCCACGTTCGCACAAGCGATGAGGAGCACGAGCCCGCACACGCCGAGCAGAATCTGCAGGCTGCGCCCGTAGTCTTCCTTCATCGCGCCCACGCCCGCGCCCGCCGGGACGACGTTGATCACCTGCTTCGGAAGGAGCCGCTTCATCTCCGGCAGCCAGTTGGCCGGATATCCGGAGTCGTTCATCATCCAGGTGCGCAGCAGCTCCGTCAGGCGCGCGGACATGCCGTCGATCGACGCGCCCGGACGAAGCCGTCCAATGACGCGCAGCCACGCTGATACGGACTGGTCGAGCAGCGCCGACTCGCCGTTGATCATGGGCTCCTGGTGTATCGGGATCCACAGGTCCGGCGGATCGCCGCGCAGCGTCTCGCCGAAAAATCCCGGCGGCGCGACGCCGACCATCGTCACCGGGTGGCCCTGAACGACAAACGTCGATCCGACGACCGTCGGATCGCTGGCGTACGTGCTCGCCCAGGTGTGATGGCTCAGGACCGCAACCGGCGGCGAGGACCGCAGATCATCCTCGGGCGTCAGCACGCGGCCACCGAACGATCCCACACCGAGCGTGGAGAAGTAGTTGCCCGTGACGAATTCGGATCGCAACGGACGCGCGGCCTCCTCGGCTCCTTCGCGGCGCACGCTCAAACGGCCGATGCCGGTTTGAAACGCGGTGAGCTCCTCGAACTCGGGGGTGGCGGCCTTCAGCCGCTCGTACAGCGGGTACGAGAACATGCCCCAGCGGTCCTGAGGCCCGCCTTCCACACAACAGTCGTTCCCGTCGCCGATTCGGTAGAGCCGCGACGGATCGCTCACCGGGAGCGAACGCAGCATCACCGCGTGAATGAGCGTGAATATGGCCGTGGTGCCGCCGATGCCGATCGCCAGCGTCAGGACAGCTGCCGTCGTGAAGACCGGCGAGCGGCGGAACTGACGCAGCGCGTAACGGATGTCGCTGAACAGGTTTCGCATTGAGGACTTCTCACACGATACGGACCACGGACATAGGGGTCGCCACTGCGCTCAGGCCGCCCCGAGCTTCGTCGAGGGGCGCTTGCTTTGACGGTGCCGAACCGGCAAACGTTCGCCAGCCCAGCCGGCCAGGTGGGGCGCGGACACGCGGACTGAAGCCGGAGCTACCTGTCGCGCGTTTCCAGATGGACGGATCGCTTGTCGCCGCCCTGCAGCGTGACGGTTGTCCCGCGCGTGATGATGGAATCGAGGAACTCCGGGTCCTGCCACGCATCGTCACCGTCGGTGGGCACACGTGCGCTTGACGCGACGTAGTACGTGGCGGCGGGCAGCCCCGTCACGCGGAACGTCCCGTCCCGTTCGACGACAGCGTGCCGAAGGAAGCGCGACGCGGGATACCAGTGCCGGCGATCCATGGACGCGACGATCACGTGCGAGCCGACTCCGGGCCGGCCGCGAGCGTCCGCGACGGTGCCGTTCAGTTCTCCCACGCGATCGGTCAGCACGACTTCGACGTCGCTCAACGACTCTTCCTTCGTGCCGAACGACAGGATGCGATCGGTCACGTCGTTCCCCTTCGACGTGATCTCCTTCAGCGCCCACTCGGGCGGAAGGCGAATGAGTGCCAGACGGCGCTTGCCGTTGAGACCGTGGATTTCGAAGGTCCAGTCGTCGTGAATGTCGGCGGCGGCGACGCTGTCGGGCGTGAGATCTGGATCGACGCCAACGGGCGACAGCTCGATGGCGGATCGATCGGGGATCCGGGTGTCGGTCTCGATCTCGAACCGAAACCTTCCAACGATCGACGACCCGGCGGACATTCGCAGAACCAGACCGCCAACATCGTCGCCCGTGACCATGACAGGCAGCACGCCGAACTCTCCTTCGACGGCTGCCCCCGCGCGGCCGCGATCGGCGCGGATGATGTAGTCTCCCGGCGCGACGTTGTCGAAGTCGAATTCGCCCGCGCGGGAAATGCGCGCGCCCGTCGACACGTTGCGCAACACCGTCGACCGACCCGCTGGTGTGATCCGGACCGCTCCTCCGGTCGTCGGCTCGCCGGCGGCGTCCAGAATCCTGCCGCTCACGTGGGCGGTCCGCGCTCGTTCCAGCGCAAAGTCGATCCCCGATACATCCTGGACGGCGCCAATCGACACGAAGCGAGCCTGCGCCGGCTCGATCGAACCGGGAAAGTACGTGCGCGCGTAGCCCGCCAGTTCGGCCGACCCGAGCGGGCCCACACTGGCGCTGACGATGTAGTCGCCCGGCCGGACACCGAACACGCGATAGTGTCCGCGGTCGTCCGTCACGCGTGCGGCAACGTCGGCTCGCACGAGCGATCTGCGACCTCCTGCGTAGCGGACCTGTAGCAGCTGCACTCGCCCACCGTCGATTGGATCTCCGTGCTCGTCCGTCACGTAGCCGCTGATCGCCCGCAAGCGCCCGAGCATGATTTCAACGGACCGTGAATCGCCATCTGCGAGCGTGACGAGCGGGCCGGCACCCAGATCGGGAAGACTCGCCACCGCGACATCCTCCTCGTGCAGTGGCGCGTAGCCGCCTTTCGCGGCCGCAACGCGATAGGTGCCCGCTGGAATGCCGGTGAAGGCAATCCGCCCCTCATCGTCGGTGATTGCGGCACGCATCGGAACAAAGTCGTCCGATGGAAGGAGTCGAACCTGTGCGCGAGCAATGGGCTGCCCGCCTGCCGTGACGACCCGGCCGCGAATTCGTGCGGTGCGCTTGTCGCTATCGGTTGCGGGACGTGCTTGCGCCTGCCTGACGAGACCGACCATCCCGAAGGGCTCGCCTCCGGAGTATTGAGCCGGCACGCTGATGTCGACACCCGATCTATCGGTCCCCGCGCCCAGGCGAATTCGTCCTGCATCCGTCGCGCGTGTGGCGGCCGGGTAGTACAGCCTGAGCACGTCAGGGCTGAAGGAGCGCGTGCGCCCTTCGAGGCGGACGCCCGTCATCGTGTTCATCACTCTTACGGCGACGACCAACGTCCCGGTGGACAGGCCTCCGATCCGGTATTCGCCGTTGTCGTCGGATTGCGTTGATTTGACCGGCGCGGTCCGCCCGTCTTCGAGGACGCTTTCGATGGAAACCAGTGCGCCAATCACGGGATCGCCCGCCAAATCGAGGATGCGGCCGGCAACGGCTGACGCGCGCGATAGCCGGATGTCGATTGATCGATCCGGGGCGGCCCGCGACACCTCGCGGCGGACGTATCCGGATTTCGAGATCGCGATACGAAGTGCACCGGCGGGAACGAGCACCTCGAACCGTCCGTCGCGATCCGAGCGGACGATTGGCGCGTTCGGGATCGACAGAACGGTGACGCGCGCGTCAGGGACGGGTTCGCCTGTGTCGTCGGCACGGACCCGGCCGGAGATAACGCTGCTCGTGGCAGCAACGTTCGACGGCTCCGCTTGTGCGAGGAGGCCAACGGCGATGACGAGGATGTTCAGCATCTCGGCATTCGTCATTCGTCATTCGTCATTGACGCGCAGGCTGCGTTGTTCGGCAGCCTGTCACCGATACGCGGCCGCCTGAATCGCGTACAGCTCCGCGTACGTGCCGCGCTTCGCCATCAACTCGTCGTGCGTGCCGGTTTCCACGACGTGCGCGCCGTCCATGACGACGATCCGATCGGCCATCCGGACGGTCGAGAACCGGTGAGAGACGAGTATCGTGATCCGGCCCTCCCCTCCCGCACTTCGTGCGGCCGCCGCGTACCGCTCGAACAGCGCGTGTTCGGTCTCGGCGTCGAGGGCGGCCGTCGGTTCATCGAGGACGAGCAGCAGCGGCCGATCGCGCATGAAGCCGCGCGCAAGCGCAAGCTTCTGCCACTGGCCGAACGACACGTCGACGCCGCCGGGCCACGTCGGCCCAAGCTGCGTATCGAGCCCCGACGCGAGCCGCGCAACCACATCGCCGGCGCCCGCGCGCCCGACGGCCGCCACGACAGCCGGTTCCTCGTCGAGGCGCGGCACGTCGCCGACGCCCACCGTGTGGCGCGCGACGAACTCGAAGCGGAAGAAATCCTGAAACGCGCCCGCCAGACGCGAGCGCCACGCATCGGCGCGCATGCGCGCGAGCGGCACATCGTCGACGGTAACCGATCCGGATGTCGGCTCGTACAGCTTCGCGAGCAGCTTGATGAGCGTCGTCTTGCCTGCGCCGTTCTCACCGACGATCGCGACGACCGAACCGGCGGGTAGTGTCACGGAGACCTCGTCGAGCGCCAGCCGTGTCGTGCCTGGATACGAGAACGACACGCGGTCCAGACGGATTCCCGTCCGCAGCGCGTCCGGGACCGCCGCATCGGCTGATGCGGTGAGGGACGTGGCATAGTCCTCGAGCCAGGCGAGCCGCCGCGAGCCGTCCATCCAGAATCCTCGCAGAAACCCCAGTTCGCCGACCGTGCCGCTGACGTAGGCCGAAAGCCGCGAGCCGGCCGCGAGCACGAGCAGCACCTGTGCCGCCGGCGCCCCCAGGCCGAACGCGACGAAGACGATGGCGCCGACGTAGGCTGCGCCGAAGACCGCCCACGCGAGGGTGTGCCACACGGCGGATCCCCACCGGGCGCGGGACACCATCACGTATCCACGTTCCCACGCCCCGCGCCGCCCGGCAATCAGACGATCGCCGATCCCCGTGACCCGAACGTCCTTGCCGGGCGCCGCCGTCGTTGCCACGGTGAAGAGATGCCGCGCGAGTCGATTGGGCTGTGCCGCGCGCTCCTGGGCGCCGCGCTCGACGGCAGGCCGCCACGTGGAGGCGAGCACCGCGGGGATCGCGAACACGACGAGCAGCACGAGCGCGATGTGGATCGACGCGAGCAGCGCCACAGTGACCGCGAGGCGAAGGATCCACGCGCACGTCGAGAAGAGCGACATGTACATGTGATCCAGCACGAACACCTGATCGCGCAGCATCGCGAGCCGATCCAGATATTCGGGGCGTTCGTGGTGCGCAATCGTCGCGATCGTCGCCTGCAGGCGCGCGACGTGCGATTCGAGCGCGATCGTCACCTTGTCGCGTAATTGTCGCAGCACGCGCGTGCTGACGACGTTGAGGAACCACGTGCCGGTGGCGGACAACCCCAGCCCGAGC
>JAICSD010000209.1 GCA_025937075.1 Vicinamibacteria bacterium
ATCATCGCGGACCGGAGCTGGACCGTGCCGGACTCCGGGACGCCGCCGGTCGACCGCACCGACGTCGTCGACGCATACATCGCGCACGCGTTGCAGGCATTTCCAAATCCCGAGCGGCTGGGAGATCTCCGGATTGCCGTCGACACCGCCAACGGCGCGACGACGACGGTGGCGCCGCGATTGTTTCGGGATCTGGGCTATGACGTGACGCTCATCGGAAGCAACCCGGACGGGCGCAACATCAACCTGCACTCCGGGTCCACGCATCCCGAGCACCTGTCCGAGGTCGTGCGCGAAGGCAATCACCGGGTTGGCGTCGCGTTCGACGGCGACGGCGATCGCGCGATTTTCGTCGATGCGGCCGGACGCATCGTCGATGGCGATGCCGTGATGCTCATGTGCGCCCGGCACATGCGGGCGCAGGGCCGGCTGAAGGGAAACGCCGTCGTCGCGACGGTGATGAGCAACATCGGGCTCGAGCTGGCGCTGAAGGAGAGCGGCATCGGCTTGATTCGATGCCCGGTCGGCGACAAGTACGTGATGGAGGAAATGCTCAAGCGCAATCTGTCGATCGGCGGCGAGCAGTCGGGGCACATCATCTTCTCCGAACACTTGTTCACCGGCGACGGCATCGCCACTGCGATGAGCGTGCTGCGCGTGATGGCGGACACCGGCCGCGAGCTGGGCGATCTGGCTGCCCAGCTCGTGACGTACCCGCAGGTCCTCGTCAACGTCCGCGTGCGCGAGAAGAAGGAGCTGCAGGCGGTGCCCGCGATCGCCGATGCCATGCAGCGCGTGGAGCGTCGCCTCGCAGGGCACGGACGGCTGCTCGTGCGCTACTCGGGCACGGAGCCGCTGCTGCGCGTGATGATCGAGGGCGAGGATCAGCAGGAGATCCAGGGCTGGGCGCGCGAGATCGCCGATAGCGTCAAGCAGCATCTGGGATGAACGGGCCGCACTCGTCAGGACCACGCCTCAGCGTCAACGTCAACAAGGTTGCGACGCTGCGCAATTCGCGCGGCGGCTCCGTCCCGTCCGTCGTCAACGCCATCCGCGTCTGCCTCGACGCGGGCGCTTCCGGCATCACGATTCATCCGCGCGCCGACGAGCGCCACATCACGCGGCAGGACGTGTCCGCGATTGCGGCGTACCTCGCCCCGAAGCGCCGCGAGGTCGAGTTGAACATCGAAGGCGACCCACGCCCGGATCTGCTGCACATGGTTCGCGAGGTGCGCCCGCATCAATGCACGCTCGTGCCGGTGCGGCCCGGTGAAATCACGAGTCAGGCGGGCTGGCCGCCCGATACGCCTGTCGACGAGCTCCGCAACGAGATCCGCGATTTGCAAGCCCGCGGCGTCCGTGTCAGCGCCTTCATCGATCCCGAGAAGGAGGCTGTCGAGTGGGCCGCGTCCACGGGCGCGGATCGCATCGAGTTGTACACGGAGCCGTTCGCGCGCGCGTTCAAGGAAGGGGAATCGCAGGCAGAGGCGTCGTTTCGAAAGTACATCGGCGCGGCGAACCTGGCGCACGGGCTCGGCCTCGGCGTGAACGCCGGCCACGACCTCGATCTGGACAACCTTCCGCTCTTTCGCGGGCTGCCGCACCTCGACGAAGTGTCCATCGGTCACGCCCTCATCAGCCACGCGCTGTACGTAGGGCTGGCGCAGGCGGTGAAGGACTACATGGCGGCCTGCCGGGTCTGATCCCGGATTATGATCGACGAACCGCCTTGTCGAGAGACTCCATAGCCGTCGGACTCGCCGGCGTTCTGTTCGGACTGCTCGTCGGCTGGATTCTCGGAGCTCAGCAGGCTGATCGCGGCGCCGCGCCGGCGCCGGCTCAGGCGGCCGCCGCCGCGCCGTCCGGATCGAACGCGCAAAGCCCGCCGCCGCTCGACGAGTCCCGCGCCGCGACGCTCAAATCGCAGGCGGAGCAGCGGCCGCAGGACGCCTCCGCCCGCGTGGAGCTGGCAAACCTGTACTTCGATGCGGAACGGTTTCAGGATGCCGCGCAGTGGTACGAGGCGGCGCTCAGGATCAACCCGAAGGACGTGAACGCCAGCACGGACCTCGGCATCGCGTACTACTACATGAATCAGCCCGAGAAGGCACTGGCGCAGTTCGACGAATCGCTGCGGATCGATCCGAACCACGCGAAGACGCTGCTGAACATCGGCATCGTGCGCGCGTTCGGTCGCCAGGATCTGAAGGGCGCCGCCGAGGCGTGGGAGAAGGTATTGAAGGTGGCGCCCGATTCGCCGGAAGCCCGCGCGGCGCGGCAGGCCCTGGACGGCATCCGCGCTGCGCACCAGAACGTCGGACAGCCCTCAGGCTCGGAGCGCTGAAGCCGTGGGCTGGATTCTGCGCGTCATCCTCCTCATCATCGTCATCCGCGCGCTGTGGCGGTTCGTCTACGGCATCGCGCAGGGACTGAGCGGCCCGTCAATTCCCGAGAAGCCCCCGGTCGGGCTGCAGCGCGACCCCGTCTGCGGCACGTTCGTCGTTCCCTCGCGCGCGCTCACCGCGCGATCGGGTGACGAGGTCCGCTTCTTCTGCTCCGAACGCTGCCGCCAGGCCTGGAGCCGCAAATGACGCAGCCGTCCGAGGCGGTGCTCCGCGAGCAGATCGTCGAGGTCGGAAGGCGCCTCTACGCGCGGGGGTACACGGCGTCGAATGACGGCAACATCAGCGTCCGTCTGGACGGCGGGCGTCTCCTCATGACCCCCAAGAGCGTCTGCAAGGGGTTCATGGGCGTCGACATGATGTGCATCACGGACCTCGACGGACGCAGGCTCGCCGGCGAGCGCGATCCCTCGTCGGAGATGCAGATGCACCTCGAGGTGTATCGGCAGCGCCCCGACGTGAACGCGGTCGTGCATGCGCATCCGCCAATCGCGACGGGGTTCGCCGTCGCAGGCATTCCTCTCGATCGCGCGGTGCTCGCCGAAGTGGTCACGACGCTCGGCAGCGTGCCCATCGCGGAGTACGCGACGCCGTCCACCAGGGAGCTGCCCGAGGCGGTGCGGCAGTACGTGAAGGCGCACGACGGCATGCTGCTCGCGAATCACGGCGCCT
This sequence comes from Vicinamibacteria bacterium, assembly GCA_025937075.1. The sequence continues at coordinate 3,075 of JAICSD010000209.1, forward strand.
TGACGATCGGCGCCGATCTCTTCTCCGCGTACTACAAGATGGAGACGATCGAGCACTTCGCGAAGATCAGCCTCGTCGCGCGACTGCTCGGCGGCGAGCGGCTGTTGTCACGTCAGGAAGTGGACCGCCTGCAGGGGCTGCGCGGCATGTACGGGATCGCGTCTCCTGCGCCGATTTGCCCGGATCCCGCGCCCTCGGCGGATCCTGCCACGTGCCAGACGGTGCTCGCGCCGGCGGGCGATGGCGAGCGCCTGATTCCCGAGGCGCGGCTGCGGGCGGCCGGGATAGGTGGCGACGCGGAAATTCGGCTAACATACCGCGAGCTGACGGCGCTCATCGAAGCCGCCGTGCGCGAGTTGAGATAGGAGCTTCCGCCGGAAACAGGAGCTTCCGCCTACAGGCGAAGCCACGGGTTCTTCTGGTGGCTTCCGGCTTCAGCCGGAAGGGAGATCTTTCTGGTGGCTTCCGGCTTCAGTCGGAAGCGAGACAGGAGCAGAGCATGGGTGAGGCGCTCGGGATGGTCGAAACCAAGGGTCTGGTCGCGATGATCGAAGCGGCGGACGCGATGGTCAAGGCCGCCAAGGTCACGCTCGTCGGATGGGAAAAGATTGGCGCCGGGTACGTGACGGCGATCGTTCGGGGAGACGTCGCGGCGGTCAAGGCGGCAACCGACGCGGGCGCCGCGGCGGCGCGCCGCGTGGGCGAGCTCGTCTCCGTGCACGTCATCCCGCGGCCGCACGCCAATCTGGAAGACGCGCTTCCGATCGGCAAGGCCACGGCGGGCAACACGAAATAGGCCGCGGACTACGCGGACAACGCAGAAATATCGCCGGATCGGCATCGACATGATTCTTGCGCGTGTTGTGGGTACCGTGGTGGCGACGAGGAAAGACGAGCGACTGGTCAGCAACAAGCTGCTCGTCGCGCGCCCGGTCGACCCGACAGGCAAGGCGGACGGCAACTACCTCGTCGCCGTCGACACCGTTGATGCCGGCTTCGGCGAAACGGTCTTGATCGTCAGCGGCAGCTCCGCGCGGATGGCATCCGGGATGAAGGACTGTCCCGTCGATGCCGCCATCGTGGGCATCGTCGATACCGTTCAAGTGCAGGACTGATACTGCATGCAGCTCGCGCGCGTGATCGGGGAAGTCGTCTCCACCATCAAGGATCCGAATCTCACCGGCCTGAAGCTGCTCGTCGTGCAGCCGCTGGCCGCATCCGGCGAGCCGGCCGGCCGCACGCTCGTCGCGCTCGATTCGGTCGGCGCAGGTGTCGGCGAGAACGTCTTTTTCGTCCGTGGCCGCGAGGCCGCGTTTCCCTTCTATCCCGTCGAACCGCCGGTCGACGCGGCCATCGTCGGTATCGTCGATCATTGGACGGTGTGATCGCAGCCGGGATTCGTGGCTCGGAATGAACGGATTAGGGATTGGGGATCAGAGATTCGATGCAGATTGGTCGGGTCGTCGGAACCGTAGTCGCCACGCAGAAGAACCGCAAGCTGGAAGGCGCGAAGCTGCTACTGGTGCAACCCCTGACGCTCGAGGGGGAGCCAAGGGGAACCGCGCTCCTGACGATTGATTCCGTCGGCGCCGGCGTCGGCGAGAGGGTGCTGGTCGTGATCGAAGGCCGCGCCGCCGGGGACGCGCTCGGACGGAAGGCGGCGGCAGTGGATGCCGCGATCGTTGGAATTGTCGACTCGGTCGACTATCAGACGTAGGGCACCTCTCGACGTCCCTCCGTGAACGAACCATGGACGAAGACGCGATCAGATCCATCGTGCGCGAAACGCTGGCGCGCATCGATCCATCGGGAGGCGCACAGGGCATCGCCGGACATGCGCTGCTCTCGCAGCCACACGCCAGCCACTACCGATACGTGCTGACGCCGACCGACGGACCGTGCCTGATCGAGCCGGCCGTTCGCTGCAATCACTGCGGGTACTGCGAAAGCCACGGACACTGATTGGGCTCCGTTCTCCTCACGCGCAGAATTCCTTCGTCGGCTCTCTCCAGGCTGCAGCAGGCACACGACGTCGACGTGCATCACGGTGATGCCGGCCTCCCTCACGACGAGCTGCTGCGCCGCGTCGCGAACAAGGAGGGACTGATCACCGTCTTCACCGACCGCATCGACGGCAGCGTCATGGATGCCGGATCGCGTCTGCGCGTCGTCGCGAACGTGGGGGTCGGATACGATCACATCGATGCGGCGGCGGCAAGAGCGCGAGGGATCGTGGTCACGAACACGCCTGACGTCCTGACCGAGGCGACCGCCGAGCTGACGTGGGCGCTGATCCTCGGCATCGCAAGGCGCGTCGCCGAGGGGGACAGGCTCATTCGTGCCGGGCGCTGGAAGGGCTGGGCTCCCGATTTCATGATCGGCACGGAGCTGCGCGGCAAGCAACTCGGGATCGTCGGAGCGGGCCGGATCGGCCGTGCCGTTGCAGCGAAGGCCCCGGCGTTCGGCATGACGGCGGCGTTCGCAACGCGCGGCAAGGGGCCGCGCGAGCCGGGCATGCTGTCACTGGACGAGCTCCTGGTGACCTCGGACGTCGTCTCCATTCACGCGCCGCTCACGCCGGAGACGCGACATCTGATCGATCGCAAGGCGCTGGTGCGCATGAAGCGTTCGGCGTTGCTCGTCAACACGGCGCGCGGGCCGCTGGTCGACGAGGAGGCGCTCGCGTGGGCGCTCGGCGAGCGCCTTCTCGCAGGCGCAGCGCTGGACGTCTTCGAGCGCGAGCCCGAGGTGCATCCTGTGCTGCTGACGATGGAGAACGTGCTGGTGGTGCCGCACGTCGGCAGCGCCACCCGTGAGACGCGGACGGCGATGGCGGACCTCGCCGTCAGCAACGTGCTCGCCGTGCTCGCGGGCGAGCCGGCGCTCACACCCGTCTAGCAGGCGCTGTACACTGAGGTGCCCTACATCTTCAGATTTTCGGCATTCGGCATTCGCCATTGACACCGACAGCGAAAGCTCCCGTGGCACTCGTGATGCGCCGTCTCGCCAAAGCGATCGACGGGCTCGACGAGCCTGCGGTGGAGAAGATCGCCAAGGACCAGCAGGAGGATCCGTTTCAGGTCCTCATCGCGACGATGCTGTCGGCGCAGACGCGGGATGCGGTGACGCACGCGGCGTCGATTCGGCTGTTTCGGGCCGCGCGCACGCCGCGCACCATGGCGAAGCTGCCGGTGAAGCGGATCGAGGAGCTGATCTATCCGGTCAGCTTCTACCGCAACAAGGCCGTGCACGTGCAGGCTGCGTGCGCGCAGATCATGTCGCGCTTCGGCGGCCGGGTGCCCTCTACGATGGAGGCGCTTCTGTCGCTGCCCGGGGTCGGGCGGAAGACGGCAAATCTCGTGCTGATCCTGGCGCACAGCAGCCAGGACAACATCTGCGTCGACACGCACGTCCATCGGATCGCGAATCGTCTGGGCTGGGTGCGGACGAGGACGCCCGAGGAGACGGAGCGCGCGCTCTACACGGTGGCGCGCAGGCGTTGGTGGCCGCTGATCAATTTGTATCTCGTCACGTGGGGCCAGAACGTCTGCCGGCCGCTGTATCCTTTGTGCCCGCAGTGCGTGCTCGTCGACATGTGCCCCAGGATCGGCGTCACGAAAGTCGGCAAGCTGGTGCGCTCATCGTGATCGCGCAACGTTAGTTGCGCGAAAGACCAGAGAGAAGAGACATGCGTTTCAGACTCCTGATTGCTCTCATCGGTACCCTGTGGATCGTCCCCGCCGCGGCGCAGGTGAAGTCGCCGGGCGCCGGTCCGATCGTGGTGCTCGAGACGTCGAAAGGCGTGATCGAGTTCGAGACGTACCCTGAAGAAGCACCGAAGACAGTCGCGCGCGTGCTCGAACTGGTGAAGAAAGGCTTCTACAATGGCCAGCGGTTCCATCGCGCCGAGCCGAACTTCCTCATACAGATCGGCGATCCGGTGTCGCGCGACATGAGCCGTGAGGAATGGTGGGGACGGCAGGGAAGTGGAAAGCCCCTTGGCGTCGCAGAGATCACGAAGAAGCGACGCCACCTCGCGGGCGCGGTGTCGATGGCCTACCCCGGAACGGACAAGGCGGCGGCCGACAGCCAATTCTTCATCACGCGGCGCGCGGCGCCGGAGCTCGATGGCAAGTACACCGTGTTCGGCCGCGTCGTGAAGGGCATGGACGTCGTCGCGAAGATTCAGAAGCGCGACATGCTCAAACGAGCGTATCTGAAGGACGAGGCGGCAAAATCCTGACGCTGCCTTTCAGCTCGGGGAAGTGCTCCACGAACGACTCGGGGTATTCGCCCGTCAGCGGCTGCCCCAGCCGCTTCTTGATTGTGGCGGCGTTGGCAACCGACTTCGCGGAGAAATGATTGTTCGTGTAGAGATACGCCTTCTTCACGCGCTCTGACGCCTCGTCCGCCGCTTCGGCGATCGGCTCCAGCTCCGCGGCCGAATAGAGATAGTTGTAGCGATCCTCGCTGCTGTCGTGCTTCCACCACTGCGCGGCGTTCCGGCCGTGCAGCCGCATGTAGTAGAACGTCCGCACGTTGGGGAGCAACGTCTGCCGGATCGAGAACCGAAACTTCGGCTCGTCGATCTGTACCCAGGCCGCGCCAAAGGCGTTGAGCATCGACAGCGTGTCGCCGATCGCGTCGCTCCAGCTCTTGTGCCGAAGCTCCACGGCGACGGGGTAATCGTCGAAA
>JAICSD010000364.1 GCA_025937075.1 Vicinamibacteria bacterium
GACGCTGCCGACGCTCGAGGATCACCTCAAGATGGCGCACGAGACCTACAAGAAGGTTTCGGGGACGGCCGGCACGACCGGCAAGGAATCGACGCCCAAGAAGCCTGGCGCACAGAAGTAGCGCGCAACTTCAGTTGAGCGAATCGCCGCAGGGCGCAACGTCAGTTGCGCCTTACGGCGTGTAGCTCAGAAGCCGGCGGCCGACCATCTCATGGATGACGATTGCCGGCTTCTCCTGTGCGACGAGATCGAGATCGACGTCGTTCTGCCACTGATACACCGCGCGGCCGAAGTGTTCGGATAGGAGCGGGATGAGCCGCGTCGCGAACGAATCGCGGAACATCACGAGCCGCGGCAGGCTCGAATCGGGAATTTCGGTGACCACCCGCGCGACCTCGTATCCTTCGCGCAGCGTCGGCGGTTCGAGCCGCCGTGCGCGGCGCGGCAGCCGTGGCTCCAGATAGCGGCTGCGCTCCCGCAGGAGCTCCGACACGCCGAGCATCTCCGCCAAATCCCCGCCCGGTTCGTCGCGCTCGACGTCCGTGAACATCGCGCGCTCCTGCGGCGCGAGTCCAGGCACCGCCTGCCCGGCCGCGCGCAGAATCGCCTGATACCCGGCAAACGCTCCCGCGTCGTTCCAGTGCGTGTCGGTGCGGAAATAGACCTGCTCCGCCTCCTTGCGCGACAAGAGCGCGGGCCGCAGATCGAGCACGGAGAGGTCCGTGTGCGCGTGCAAGTACCCAATCAGTTCATCCATCCGGTACATGGGACGGACGCGATGGATCGATGCCGGAAGATGCTCGGGGTAGATCACGTGCTTGTCTGGTGCGAGGACGAAGAGGTACGCGATGCCCTGCGCGCGCAGCGCGTCGCGCGTGCTGACGAGCGCATTCGCCCAGTCGCGCAGATCCTCGTCGGACATCGGCGCGTCCGACTCGTAATCCTCCAGCGCGTCATCGTCTGCGTAGTACAGCCAGCCGTCGCGTCCTTTGATGACGGTAGGGGAGGGGGAGACGTTCATGGTGCGGATCGAGGCCAGCGCGTGCGCGTGCACGAGCTGCCGGCGGAAGCCGAAGTGCGTGTCGAAGTAATCGAGCCAGCCGAAGAGTCCAGGCTGACGGCCGCTGGCGTGCGACGATTCCGCAGCCGGCGTGTCGGTCCCGATGCGTCCGATCGTACCTGCCAGCGGAACCGCGAGCGCGGCGGCGAAGGTGACGATGACGAGTCTCGCTCGGCGGCGGTCCATCAGAATCGAAAATAGATGAACGGGTTGTACGTGTGCGCCGCGATGAAGAGCGCGGACGCGGCGAACAGCGCGCCAACCGTCAGCGATCGCGCGATCGCGGGCGCTGATACTTCGATCGATCGGCCCGTCTCCGCGACCCACGGCGTCGACCCGATCGCGCCTGCCACGATCGCGAGGACCGTTTCACGATCGAGGTACCAGCGGACGTCGAGCGGCGGCGGACTCGACGCGCCGAAGCCCGCCATCGCCTTCAGGAACCCGATCGCCTGCCCAAACGTGTCCGCGCGAAAGAACACCCATCCCACCATTACGACGAGGACGAGGTATGCGTGGCCGAGCATCCGCTGCGTAGCGCGGAACTCTAGTTGCGCGAATCGCCGACCGCTGCGCAGCCTCTCGATCACGAGGAAGGCGCCGTGATACAGGCCCCAAATCACGAACGTCCAGCTCGCGCCGTGCCACAAGCCGCAGAGAAAAAAGACCGCCACGAGGTTCACGTACGTCCGCGACGGTGAGACGCGGTTCCCGCCGAGCGGCACGTAGACGTAGTCACGGAACCACCGCGAGAGGGACATGTGCCATCGGCGCCAGAAGTCCTGCACGCTCGACGCGACGTAGGGATAGTTGAAGTTCTCGGGGAAGCGGAAGCCGAACATCGCGCCAAGACCGATGGCCATGTCGGAGTAACCGGAGAAATCGAAGTAGATCTGGAGCGTGTAGCACACGATTCCGAGCCACGCGTGCGCGGCGGTCAGCTCGTCGACGGGCATCGCGAAGATCGCGTCTGCCGCAACCGCGACGGTGTTGGCGATGAGCACCTTCTTCGCCAGCCCGACGACGAACCGCGTCACGCCGGACGCGAAGCCTTCGGCGCGCACGGTGCGCGAGCGAAGCTGCGCGGCGATTTCGCGATATCGCACGATTGGGCCGGCGATGAGCTGCGGGAAGAGCAGCAGGTACAGCGCCGCTTCGACCGGGCTCTTCTGCGCGGTCGCGTCGCGCCGGTGCACGTCCACGACGTAGGAGATCGCGTGAAAGGTGAAGAAGGAGATGCCGATGGGCAGCAGCACCCGCGGCAGCGGCATCGCGTGGAGGCCGATCGCGGCGCCGAGCACGTTGGCGTTCGTGAGCGCGAAATCGGCGTACTTGAAGATCCCGAGGACGAGCAGGTCGACGCCCACCGCGGTCCAGAGCAGCACTCGCGCGGGGCTGGTACCTCGCCGCGCATCGATCGCGATCGCCATCACGTAGTTGAACGCGATCAGCCCCAGGATCAGGAACGTGAACGAGCCGCCTCCCTTCGCGTAGAAGAGGACGCTGGCGGCGACGAGCAGGACGTTCCGGTACGCGGTCTGCGCACCTCCTTCCGGTTCTCCGCGTCGGATAGCGGCCGGCCAGAAGTAGAGCGCGAGGAGAACGGGCAGGAAGAGGAAGAGGAACGACGGCTGCGTAAAGAGCACACCGACGTTGTAGCGCGGGATGTGCGTCCGGCGCAATGGCACAGCGGCGCACCTTCAGTTGCGCGAGAGCGCGGGGCGCGGTACCCCGTACGTGAACGTCGCGTAGCCGACGATGACGCGGAGGGTGCCGCCGGGCAGCAGGTCCTTGATCGTCGACCCATGACGATCCCCACGATCCCCGCGCGGACCGCCGGTCGTCGACTGGTCCGGCGTCCGGCGCCATGTAGCCCCGCGTCCCGCTAACGGCCGCTTCGGCGCCGCGAGGACGCGCGAGTCCCCAGTCGAGCACGAGCACTTCGCCGAAGTCGCCGACCATGACGTTCGCGGGTTTCAGATCGCGATGGACCAGGCCGCGGGCGTGCGCAAACGCAACCGTCTCGCACAGCGGATCGAAGAGGCGCAGACGCTCGGTGAGCGCGGACACATCCTGCAGTACCGTGTCGAGCCGCTTGCCCCGCACGAATTTCATCACGTAATACGCGCGTCCGTCGGGCAGCAGCCCCGCGTCGTGGACCGGCACGATGCCGGGATGTTCGAGCGACGCCAGGACCTGCGCGCGCGCCTCCGCGTGGAATTCCTCGTCGGTCGCGCAGAGCGTCCGCAGCTTCCCGAGTACGATCCCGCGAAACGTCCGCCGCGCCCACGCGAGCTGATTCGTGACGTTCGAGACCGACGTGTCCAGCTCGCGCGCCAGCGCGGCGTAGGTCCGACGTTGGGCCGTGTCCCCATCGTCCAGCTCGTAGCGCGTGAACAGCTCGAAGGCGAGTGGACGGCCCTCTGCCGCGCAGCGTCGTTCGAGCTCTTCGACCGCAGACGCAAACAGCGAGCGGATCCACTCGCGCTGAAACCACGCGTCAGGATCCCCGTCGACGGCGCGCACGTGCGCCGCGAGATCCGCGTCGGCGGAAATATAGTCGAGCGGCTCGATGATCGTTCCGCCGCCGCGCTTCAGTCGCGCAGCCGCCTGCACTCATCGATTTACATTCCTTCGTCGCCGCTCGGACCGTAGATAGACGGCACCTTCGACCCCATCGGACGCAGATACGTCGAGAGCTGCCCGCGATGATGGATCAGATCGAAGAGGAAGCCCCACGCGTTCTCGTAGCCCGACGCCTTCATCACCTCTTGTCCCTGGAACATGAACGGCACGTCCTGCTCCCACTTCGACGCGGCGAGGCTGCGAAGCGACTTCGTGACGCCGTCGTGATGGCGATCGTACGTGTCGAGGATCTCTTTGACCGTCCCCGGCGTGGGTTCGTCCACCCACTCGAGCGTACCCTTCTCCAGACCCTCGCCGAGGAGGATCTCCTCGCGCACCATCAGCCACGCGATCTCGCGCGCGTTGCGCGCCTTCGGATCCGCGCGGTAGTCGGATTGCTCCTGAGGGATCCGCTCGATGACCTTCCGTGTAGCGGGGGCTTCCCTCTCCCAGAACTTGAGGAACAGCGCCTTTTCGTCCATCTCTTGCCTCCTGACGCGAAGGGCAAGAGACTAGGCGAACATAATACGAAAATCAAGTAGGGAATTCGCGACTGCAGATTTCTTCGGAACCCAATCGCTGCGCGTGGACGTTAGTCCGGCTGAACCGGACGAAGCGACCGGTCGTCAGGCGAGTCCTGAAAATCTTCCTGGCCAGGACTCAGGCCGTAGCCCGGCAGCATGTCGCGATCGACCGCGTTGATCCCGACCGGTCGCGCCGCCGCCTCCATCGACCCGCCAGGAATGCTCCGCCCCTCCAGCGACCGCGGAGCCGCCGTCACGCCTTCACCCGCCTTCGGCGTGCCTCTTCCATCGTCGACTTTCTTGTCTTCGCTCATGGCCACAGCTCCCGTAGAACCGCACCCGGCTCCCGCAGAACGCACACGCTCGCCACAACGAAGATGCAAGCGCGGGACCGGACTACAATTGGCTCATGTCAACGCACGCTCCTGCCGCTCCTGCTGAGAAGCATTCCACCGCAACGGCGCCGTCGCCGAAAGATGGCGTCGTGCTCAACGCCGCGTTCGCCGGCGTCCGGCGCGTGCCCGAGCCTGTGAACGAGCCGACGAAGGCGTATGCGCCCGGCTCGTCGGAGCGGGCGGAGCTCAAGGCGCGGCTTGCATCGATGGC
>JAICSD010000439.1 GCA_025937075.1 Vicinamibacteria bacterium
GATTGCCAACCAGGCCGGCGATATTGCCGGCCGCTACGGCGCGCAGAATCTGCCGACCAGCTACTTCATCAACAGCGATGGTACGATCGGTCTGAAGAAGACCGGCGTGATGAATTACACGGGCGGCAACTTTCCCGAGCAGCTCCGGTCGGGGCGCGTCTCGGCGGATTTCTTCAAGCTGGTGGGCGCTCCGATGGTCCTCGGGCGCACCTTTACGGCGGACGAGGACAAGCCCAACGGCCCGCGCGTCACGGTCATCGGACGACAGCTGTGGGAAACCCGCTTCAACGCCGATCCACACATCGTCGGCAAGACGATCTCGCTTGGGAGCGAGCCGTACACGATCGTCGGCGTGCTGGGGGATGTGGACTTCCGTGAGTTCGGTCAAACGCCGCAGGTGTGGGTGCTCTTCCAGTTCGATCCGAATACGACCGACCAGGGGCACTACTTCCAGGTCATGGGGCGGCTGAAGCCCGGCGTGACGCTCGAGCAGGCGAACGCGCGTATGCAGGCGTCCGCGAACGAGTATCGGAAGAAGTTCCCGAATGCGCTCGGGCAGCAGAACTCGTTCGGCGTGCGGCCGATCCGCGATGCGATCGTGCGCGACAACGTCCGTGCGTCCTTGAGGGTGTACATGTATGCGGTCGCGCTCGTCCTGCTGATCGCGTGCGCCAACGTCGCGAATCTGCTGCTGGTGCGTGCGACGGGACGGCGGCGAGAGATTGCGATTCGCGCAGCGATCGGCGGATCGCGCGCGCGGATCATCCGTCAGCTCCTCACCGAGAGCGTCGTGCTCTCCCTCGCGGGCGGCGCGCTCGGCCTGTTCCTCGGGTGGGTCGGCATCCGCGCACTGCTCTCGATCAACACCGCGGGGCTGCCGCGGATCGGCGAGAACGGCAGCCTGGTCAGCCTCGACTGGCGGGTCGTGGCGTTCACGATCGCGATTTCGGTCGCGACGGGTCTCATCTTCGGTCTCATCCCCGCGTTGCAGACGTCGCGAACGGACTTGACGACCACCCTCAAGGAGAGCAGCGGACGCTCCGGAACCGGATTCCGTCAGAACAAGATCCGCTCGGCGCTCGTTGTCATCGAGGTGGCGCTCGCGCTCGTGCTGCTGATCGGATCCGCGCTGCTCATTCGAACCGCCGTGGCCCTGGGACACGTCGATCCCGGCTTCGATACGCACAACGTCCTCACTCTGAGGATGTCGCTCAAGGGGGTGCAGTACGAGAAGGCGGAGGCTGTCGAGCAGGTTGTTCTCAACGGCGCCGAGAAGCTGCGACTGATTCCGGGGGTGGTCACCGCCAGCGCGACCTGCTGCGTCCCGTTACAGGGTGGTTACGGGCTTCCGTTCCGGATCGTCGGACGGCCGCTGCCGGCGGACGCGCAGGGGCCGTTTCACGGCGGCGGCGGGTGGATGACGATCTCGCCGGGCTACTTCGAGGTCTTCAAGATCCCCGTGCGCCGCGGGCGTACGTTCAACGAGCGCGACACGGGCACGTCGACGCCGGTCGTCGTGATCAACGAGGCTATGGCGAAACAGTACTGGCCGAAGAGCGATCCGCTGAACGACCGCCTCGTCATCGGCAAGGGCGTCATGCGCGAGTTCGCGGCGGAACGCGATCGGCAGATCGTCGGCGTGGTGGCCGACATCAAGAGCAACGGGCTGGACAGCGAACCGCAGCCGCAGATGTTCATCCCGCAGGCACAGGTGCCGGACCTCGCGAACGCGCTCAACGTCAGCCTGACGCCGATCTCCTGGATCGTGCGCACCCAGGTTCCCCCGCAGTCGTTGAGCGGCGCGATTCAGGACCAGCTACGGCAGGCGACGGGGCTGCCAGTCTCGGACGTTCGATCGATGGACGAAATCGTGTCCCTGTCCGTGTCCCGCCAGCGATTCAACATGTGGGTGATGACGGTCTTCGGCGGCTGCGCCCTGCTGCTCGCCGCGATCGGCATCTACGGCCTGATGGCGTACTCGGTCGAACAGCGCACGCAGGAGATCGGGATCCGCATGGCGCTCGGCGCGCAGGCGTCGACCGTGAAGCACATGGTGGTCCGCCAGGGCATGCTGCTCGCGATTGCCGGCGTGGTCATCGGGATCGCCGGTGCGTTGGGCCTCGCGAAGTTCATCGCGTCGTTCCTCTTCGGCGTAACGGCGCGCGATCCGATCGTGTTTGCCGGTGTGCCCTTGCTTTTGAGCGTCGTCGCACTGCTCGCCGTCTGGTTCCCCGCGCGCCGCGCCAGCCGGGTGGACCCGATCATCGCGCTGCGCTATGAGTGATCAGGCCAGCAGCGTCGCGGCAATGCGCTCCCATTCCGCGTCGAGGGAATCGCGCGCTTCGGGTTTTCCAGCTCGGTTGTACCAGTAGCGCGCGTTCCCGATATCCCCTTCCTTCCGGTGCAGGTACGCGTGGATCCACGCGCCTGTGGAATCCTCGATGTCCTGCGCCACACGATGCGCTGCGTCCCAGTCGCCGTGCGCGTCGTGCCAGAGCGCCAGGAGCGCCGGCGTCAGGCCTGCGGCGGGCGCGATTTCCTCGGCGCTTCGCTTGAACTCGTCGAGCGTCATGCGTCCTCTAACTGACTCCCATGCTACAGCCTCGCCGAGTCGCACATGAGGATATGATCCTGCCGCACTCACCGATGCGTCCGGACGAGCTTTCAATCGCCACGATTACGTGGGCGAGGGATCCGACCGAAGAGGCGCTGCTTAGGCACTCGCTCGTCTCGCTGGCCGCGTTCGACGTGCCGTGCACGGTCGCCGATGCGCGCTCGCCCGCACCTTTCCTCGAATTCGTCGACGCGCTGCCGCACATGCGGGTCGCGACCGTCGAGCGCCCGGGCCTGGTGCCGCAGGTGAAGGCCGCGCTCCGAGGCGCAGCCGATCGCGGCACGCCGTTCATTCTGTATACCGAGCCCGACAAGCTGCCCTTCTTCGAACGCTCGCTCGCGTCCTTCGTCGACCGCGTCCCCGCCGACGCGGCGCTTGGAGCCGCGCTCCCGGCCCGATCGCCCCGCAGCTTCGCGACGTTTCCGTCCATTCAGCAGCGTACCGAGCGCGTAATCAACGATTTGTGTGCGTACTTGATCGGTCAGGCTGGCGACTACTCGTACGGGCCCTTCGTGTTGAACCGCCTGCTCGTTCCACTGATCGAACAAGTCCCTGACGACCTCGGATGGGGATGGCGTCATTTCACCTTCGGCATCGCGCGCCGGCTGAACCTCCGGATCCTGCACATCTGCGACGACCTCGAATGTCCGCCGGAGCAGCGCGACGAGCCGGAGAGCGAACGCGCGCATCGGCTCCGTCAGTTGAGCCAGAACGTCGAGGGGCTCCGGCTCTCGCTCCTCCACAGCCTGTAAAACCAGCGGCGGTTGTGCAGTCGTGGTGTTTGCCTGCACAATCAGACGCCTGCGACCCCAAGGAGATGCGCTGATGATTGCTCCTGTCCTGTGCGCCATGATCGTGCTCGCGTCCGCGTCGGCGCAGGACCGTCCGTCTGCGGGGGGTGACGACGCCGTTGCGGCGCTCACGCAGCTCGAAACGACATGGAACCAGGCGCACCTGCAGCTCGATGCCGCGCCGCTCAGCGCGCTCTTCGCCGACGACATCAGCGTCGTCGTCCCCGGCATGGCGCCGATGTCGAAGGATCAGGCGCTCGGGTTCCTGCGCTCCGGCCGCATGAAGTTCGAGCGTTACGAGACGTCGGACATCCACGTCCGTCCCTACGGCGATGCCGCCGTCGTGACGGGACGGCTGCAGCGCAGCCGCACCATCAACGGGC
>JAICSD010000039.1 GCA_025937075.1 Vicinamibacteria bacterium
CAACTCCCAACTCCCAACTCCCAACTCCCAACTCCCAACCTCCGACAACCGGCAACCGACCTCCGCTATCCTTTACAGATGTCCCCGGCGGTCCGGCAGCTCCTTCCCTACGTCAAACGATACCGAACAGCCTTCCTGACCGGGCTCGTCTGTGTCCTGGCGACGACGACGTTCCAGCTGCTGTCGCCGTGGGTACTGAAGTACGCGATTGACGATCTGAACGCGGGCGTCACGCGGCGGAAGCTGCTGCTGTACGCGGGCCTGCTGCTCGGCATATCGCTGGTGCGGGCGGCGTTTCTCTTCCTCATGCGGCGCATCATCATCGGGGCGTCGCGCGACATCGAGTACGACATCCGGAACGACTTCTTCACGCGGCTCGAGCGGCTGCCGCTCGGGTACTTCCAGGCGCACCGCACGGGCGACCTCATGTCCCGCGCGACGAACGACCTGAATGCGGTCCGGATGATGATCGGCCCGGCGATCATGTATTCCGCGAACACCGTCCTCGTCTTCGTCGTCGCGATCTTGCTCATGGCGACGATCGATCTGCGGCTGACGCTCATTGCGCTCATTCCGCTGCCGTTCGTGTCCCTGTCCGTGAAGTATTTCGGGAGCGCGATTCACAAGCGGTTCGAGGCGATTCAGGCGCAGCTCTCGGACGTGAGCGCGGTCGTGCAGGAGGCGCTCGCGGGCGTGCGGGTCGTACGGGCGTACCGGCAGGAGGCGCACGAGATCGGGCGTTTCCGGCAGTCGAACGAGGAGTACCTGCGGCGCAATCGCGTGCTGATCCGGCTGCAGGGGGCGTTCTATCCGAGCATGACGCTCTTTCTCGGGCTTGGATCGCTGCTCGTGCTGTGGCTCGGCAGCCGCGACGTGATCCGCGGCGACATCACCCTCGGCGAGTTCGTCGCGTTCAACGGCTACCTCGTGATGCTCAGTTGGCCGATGATTGCGTTCGGCTGGGTCACGAACATCCTGCAGCGAGGGTTCGCGTCCTGGGGGCGCATGCTGGAGGTGCTCAATCAGGAGCCGGCGATCAGCGATGTGCACGTCACGGCTGCGGGGCGCGCCGCGGCGCTCGACGGCGCAATCGAGATTCGCGATCTCGTCTTCACGTATCCGGGGACCGAACGCCCCGTCCTCGATCACGTCACCGTGCGGATCGAGCCGGGGCAGACCGTCGCGTTCGTGGGCGGCACGGGCTCTGGGAAGTCGACGCTGATCAGCCTTCTGCCGCGGCTGCACGAGCCGCCGGCCGGAACGGTGTTCATCGGCGGCGTCGATGTCCGCGAGATCCCGCTCGATCGGCTCCGCGCGGCCATCGGATTCGTTCCGCAGGAGCCCTTCCTCTTCTCGGACACGATCGGCGAGAACGTCGCGTTCGGCGTGCCGCCCGCCGATCCATCCGGGCACGAGGATGCGATCCGTCGCGCGGCCGCTGTGGCGCGGTTGGACAAGGACGTAGACGCGTTTCCGCGCGGCTACGCGACGACGGTTGGCGAGCGCGGCATCACGCTGTCGGGCGGCCAGAAGCAGCGCACGGCCCTCGCACGCGCGATCATGGTCGACCCTGCCATCCTCATTCTGGACGATGCGCTGTCAGCGGTGGATACGTATACGGAGGAGGAAATCCTGTCGCGGCTGCGCGGCGTGATGCGTCAGCGGACGTCGATCATCGTCTCGCACCGGATTTCCACGGTGCGCGACGCGGATCAGATCCTCGTGCTCGACGGCGGACGCATCGCGGAGCGCGGGTCTCATGAGGCGCTCGTCGCACGCGGCGGGCTCTATGCGGCGTTGTATCGCAAGCAGTTGCTCGAGGAGGAGCTGCAGGCGTCCTAGTCGCTGAAGCGGGATCGGGATCCGGATCCGGGAATCGGGATCAGGGATTGTTGATTGGGGATTAGGGATTAGGGATTGGGGATTGGGGATTCGGGATTCGGGATTAGGGATTCAAGGTGCACGAAGACGACGTAGTAGGTAAGGCCTATGACGCCCGGCTGATGCGGCGGCTGCTGGCGTATCTGCGCCCGTACCGGCTGCACGCGTCGCTGGCGCTCGCCGCGATTATCGGCGCGTCGATCCTGCAGCTCGCGCAGCCGTACCTGATGAAGCTCGCGATCGACCGCTACATCGCGGCCGGGGATCTGGCGGGCATCAACCGCATCGCGCTGCTGTACCTGGCGATCATCGTCGGGTCGTTCGCGCTCGAGTTCACGCAGACCTGGCTGCTGCAGCTGACCGGCCAGCGGATCATGTTCGACATGCGGATGCGCATCTACGAGCATCTGCAGCGGCTGGATCTCCGCTTCTACGACCGCAACCCCGTCGGCCGCCTCATGACGCGCGTCACGACGGACGTGGACGTCATCAACGATCTCTTCACCTCCGGCGTGGTCTCCGTCTTCGGCGACGTGTTCACGCTCATCGGGATCATGATCGTGCTGCTGTCGATGAACTGGCGGCTCGCGCTCGTGACGTTCGCGGTCCTTCCGCTCATCGTGCTCGTGACGCAGTGGTTCCGGCGCCACGTCCGCGAATCGTATCGCACCGTCCGGATGTGGATTGCGCGCATCAACGCGTACCTGCAGGAGCACATCACGGGCATGGCGACGGTGCAGCTCTTCCGCCGCGAGGCGCGCGCCTTCGCCCGGTTCGACGGCATCAACGAGCAGCATCGCAGGGCGAACGTCGAATCGATCTTCTACTACGCAGTGTTCTATCCGGCGATCGAAGTGATCGGGGCGCTCGCATCTGCGTTGACGATCTGGTACGGCGGGCGCTGGGTGATTCAGGCCTCGCTGACGCTCGGGTCGCTCGTCGCGTTCCTGCTGTACTCCCAGCGATTCTTCCGGCCCATCTCCGACATGTCGGAAAAATTCAACATCCTGCAGGCGGCGATGGCCTCGTCGGAACGGATTTTCAAGCTGCTCGACGAGCCGGTCACGATCGTCTCGGGCCGACGTCAAGCTGCCGCGACACATCCGCCCGCGGCGGCGCGTGGCCACATCGTCTTCGATCACGTGTGGTTCGCGTACGGTGCGAAGCAGGACGGCGAAGAGGATTTCGTTCTGCGCGACGTGTCGTTCGAGGTCCGCCCCGGCGAACGCGTCGGGATCGTCGGCGCGACGGGTGCGGGGAAGTCGACGCTCATCAATCTGCTCCTGCGGTTCTACGACGTGTCGCGCGGATCGATTCGCGTCGACGGCGTGGACGTCCGGGACATGCGCCTCGAGGATCTTCGCGGCCTGTTCAGCCTCGTGCTCCAGGACGTGCACCTGTTCACCGGCACGATCGCGGACAACATCCGGCTGGGCGCCAACGTCTCCGACGAGGACGTCCGGCGCGCCGCCGCCGCCGTCCACGCCGATGCGTTCATCGGCCGTCTGTCGCAAGGCTATCTGTCGCCGGTGGCCGAGCGCGGCGCAACGCTCTCGGTCGGTCAGAAGCAGCTCCTGTCGTTCGCGCGGGCGCTCGCATTCGACCCGCGCATTCTCGTGCTCGATGAGGCGACGTCGAGCGTCGACACGGAAACCGAGATCCTGATTCGCGACGCGCTGCACGTTCTCATGGCAGGGCGCACGACGATCGCGATCGCGCACCGCCTCTCGACGATTCAGGACATGGACAACATTCTGGTGCTGCACAAGGGGCAGCTCCGCGAATCCGGCACGCACCAGGAATTGCTCGCGCTGCGCGGCCTCTACTTCAAGCTCTACGAGCTGGCGAAGGACACGAGGGAAACGAAGGAAGTCGTCACGGGTGCTGCCGACTAGGCCGGATTTCTACGGCAGCTCGAACACGGCCTTCAGCGGGATGGCCAGGTCGGGCAGCAGCGGCGTCGTGAGCGATATTGCGTCCTGGGGCGCGTACTCAGTTCGTCGATACGCTCCCTCCTGAAGGGCGTCACGTAGTGCTCTCCGTCAATCAGCTCGTGCCGGAGCCCATCGTCGGGGAGCTTGAGAAGGTCTTTGTAGGTCATCCTGACCCGCTTCGCCGCACCCTGCATCACGTGCTCCTTGCTATTGAGCCAATCGACGCGACCGCAAACCGCGGGCCACGTCCGGTGGGCCCTGAAGCCACTCGCTTTTGGCCGCAGCTGGTCCATTCGCGGGATCCGAGCTGCAGATTCTGCGAGCCTTCAGCGGGCCGACGTACGCGGTAATCGCTCCGCCAAGACGATGGCATCGTCGGCGCGGGGGTGTCAATCGACGGAGTCGCCCTCGAACGATCAGCAGCGGGTCCCTATTGATCTCCCATACGACTCGTGCTACACCTATTGGCACTCAATAGGAGCGGCATGGACGAGAGGCAGGAGATCTGGCAGGGGACCGCGGCACGTTTCCTGTCGCCGGAGCCGTCGAAGTGAGGACGGTGCGCATCTGGTTGACGCGCCTTCGGCACGCCTTTCTCCCCAGTGACCGCGATGACGAGATCTCCGAGGAGATTGAAAGCCATCTTCAGCTCCACATCGACGATAACATCCGCGCGGGAATGACGCCGGCGGACGCTCGCCGAGCCGCGCGCCTGAGGCTCGGGCCTGTAGGAACACTGGAGGAAACCTATCGCGACCGTCGGTCGATTCCCATCGTCGACACGATCCGGCAAGACGTTGCATACGGCTTTCGCGTGCTCACGCAGGCACCGACCTACACAACAGCGGCCATTCTGTCGCTTGCGCTCGGCATCGGCGCAAACACCGCCATCTTTTCCATTCTCGATAGCCTGCTCTTGAAGCCACTTCCGGTCCGCGATCCGCAGCAGCTCGTGGCCATTGCTTCGGACGAGGCCGGTCAGGACGCGACGCTGACGTACCCGATCTGGCAGCAGATTCGCGATCGCGGCCTGTTCGACACCCCATTCGTCTGGGCGTCGGATCTGCTCACAGCGTCTGATGGCAACGAGGGGTTCCCGATTGAGGCAATCTGGGCCGATGGCGCGTTTTTCGATGTTCTTGGTACGCCTGCTGCCATCGGCCGCACGCTGTCGCCCATGGACGACCAGCGCGGAGGAGGGCCGGAAGGGCCCAGTGCCGTCATCAGCGATGCATTCTGGAGTCGGCGTTTCGCGCGGGATCGCGGCGCCATCGGGCGCACGGTGGTCGTCGGCGATGTGCCGTACCGGATCGTCGGGGTCACGCCGCCTTCCTTCTTCGGTCTGGAAGTGGGGCACTCGTTCGACATGATTCTGCCGCTCGAGACCGAGACATTATTGAAGCGATTTCCCTCCCGGCTCACCAGTCCTTCGTGGCCGTGGCTGCATATCGCGGGACGCCTCAGGCCGGGCGAGCGTCTCGACGCGCTGACGGCCAGAATTCGCGCAGCACAGGCCGACATCAAAGCCGCAACCATGCCGCCGTACTCGAAGCCCGAGTTGCGCGAGGCATATCTTCGCGCCCCCTGGTCGATTCGATCGGCGGCGACCGGCAGCTCGTCGCTTCGAGAGCGATACGCCCCCGCGCTGTTCGTGCTGCTGGCGATCGTCGGTCTGGTGCTGCTGATCGCGTGCGCGAACATTGCGAACCTGCAGCTTGCGCGCACATCGGCGCGGCACTATGAGTTCAGCGTGCGGCGCGCGCTCGGCGCCTCGCAGGGGCGCATCGCCCAGCAACAGCTCGTGGAAAGCCTGCTCCTGTCGATCGCGGGCGCGCTGCTCGGGTACCTCTTTGCCCAGTGGGGCTGCCGCATGGTCGTAGCGCAGCTATCGACGTGGGCCGCGACCGCGTTCCTGGACTTCTCCGCGGATCTGCGCGTGCTTGGTGCCACTGTGCTCGTCACCGTCGCGACGACCCTGCTCTACGGGCTGGCGCCAGCCGTTCGCGCGGCCCGGGCGGAACCGCTGACGGCGTTGAAGGGCGGCCCGATCACGCGCGGAAAACGGACGCTCGCGGCGAGCGCCATCCTGGGGCAGGCCGCGCTTTCGTTCGCTCTCGTCGTGGCCTCCGTGGCATTTGTCCGCTCGTTTTCCGCGCTCGCGCATCGCGACCTCGGTTTCGACAGAAGCCGCGTAGTGGTCGGTGTCCTCGACAACCGGTTGATCCCATCGAGCGCGCGAGTTGCGCTCTACGAGCGTGTACGCGACGTGGTTGCCGCCGTTCCAGGTGTCGAGTCCGCCGCGATCTCAACGGCGACGCCGCTCGGGAATGCCGGCGTGCGATTCACCATCGATGCGTTGATACCGGAAACGGCGGCTGTCGGGCGTAACATTCTGATGAATCCCGTCAGCGCCGGCTGGTTCCGAACGTACGGGACGCGGCTGATACGTGGCCGGGACTTTGGCGTCGCGGACAACGCGTCCGGCGCCGTTGCCATCGTCAACGAGGCGTTTGCGCGTCGGTACTTCCCCGGCGCGGACGCCGTCGGCCGCCAACTGCTCTTGAAGGGCGCCAGATCGGGGTCCGAACGCGTGGACATTGTGGGGGTCGCCGAGAATGCAGCGTTCACGTCGGCGCGGGACCCGGTTCCCCCGACCCTCTACAGACCCTTCGCCCAGGTCATCGACGAAAGCCGTGCAGCGCTGCCGTCAGTGTCGATCAGCGTACGTGCCGCGCAGGGAATTCCGCCCGATCGTCTGGACGCCGCGATCGCCGCTGCAATCGCGGCGCTCAACCCGGGGTTGAAGGTGTCGTTCAGGACGCTCGACACGTACCTCAGTGTCTACTACATTCGCGAGCGCCTCCTCGCCACCGTGTCGGGGTTCTTTGGCGCGTTGGCGCTTCTACTTGCCGCCGTCGGCGTGTTCGGCGTGACCGCCTATTCCGTCAACGAGCGCAGGCCGGAGCTGGCGCTTCGACTTGCGCTCGGGGCGACCAGGATGAAAGTCGCCGCTCTCGTGGTGCGTCGCGCTTCCGCGCTTGCCGGGGCGGGCCTCCTGGCTGGGGGCATCGCGGCATGGTGGGGGACTCGCTTCATTCGAAACCTGCTGTTCGGGATGGACGGCCGGGACCTCTGGACCTTCGGAGCCGCGGCGTTCTCCATTGCCGGTGTCATGGCCGTGGCCGCCTGGCTGCCCGCGCGAAAGGCAGGGCGGGCGAATCTCGCCACGGTACTCCGTCAGGTCTGACGAGATCGTGAGCGTTCTGGGGCTCACCCGCGACCTCTGCGGTGATCTCTCTCGCTCAGTGATCCGCCGCGAGTGTGGCCTTCGATAGCAGCGGCACGCGCCAGCGGCTCGCGCGCGGGTTCCAGCCAAGCCGCAGCACGGTAAGAGAGATATCCCGCCGGCCGAGGGCGAGCGCCTCGTTGCAGCTCCACATGTAGATGTCGATGTGCCGGCCCTGGACGGCGGGGCCCGTGTCCATGATGGTGTAGATGCCGTTGTAGCGGTCCCCGAGGCGGTCCACCTGGACGACGGAGCCGACCGGGAGCAAGTCGGGGTCCGCGGCCGCGATGCCCGTCCGCACGTTGACTCCCGATGCCGTCGTCGTGCCCTTGCAGTAGGCGGTGGCGGTGAAGGGGAGGCGGGCACCCGGCGTGGGCGGCGGGGCGTCTTCGGTCGCGGCCGGCCGCACGGCATACCGGGAATCGATCACCGTCGCCTCGTAAAGAAACACGAAGCCGGCGGCAGCCGTCAGGGTGGCCACGAGTTTCCGCCCGATGGATCGCGAGATCAGCATAGGGGGTCCGGGTCAAGCATCCGGCTGGGGCACCCAGATCATACCCACCCCGAGAAGCTCAGTCAAAGCGCGCGAGAGGTGTCGCGCAAATCCGTGAACAGCTCTAAATCACTGAGCGTCTGGCGGTTGATGGTGCGCCAGATGACGTCGGTGGGCCACGATCATCGCCAGCGAGACGCGGTACGCCACGAAGGCGAGCATGACCGCGCCTATCGTGGACCCCAGTGCGTACGCGCGGGCGAGCGGCGCGAGGGCATGGGCGAAGCGGCGGAAGTCGGCCCAGGACCAATCCGTCAGGACCGAGGTCAACTCGCGGAGGATTCCTGGCGGGACCTGCACCCCCAGCAGCGCCGCGCCTCCCATCGTCGCCAACGTGTAGTAGGCGGGGAGGATCCAGGGGAGGTTCGAGTAGATCCCCAGCAGCACCGCGACCCGATTCAGGTTCAGGGCGAATGCGCAGACCAGGCCGAGGAGCGTGTGCAGGCCGAGCATCGGCGAGAAGCCGAAGAACACGCCAAGCGCGAAGGCCGCCGCCGTCCGCTGCGGCGTGTCGTGCGTGTGCAGGAGCTGGCCGAGCCAGCGGCGGAGGCGCGGACTCGTGACCATCGCTCAGAAATGGACGAATCCGGCGGGCAGCGGTTCGGCCGTGCCGCTCCTGATGACCCGAACGTCGCGCTCGGCGGTGGCCTGGCCGATGCGCGTCAACGGGACGCCACGTCCTTGCCGGGAGACTGTCGCGAAGCGGCCGCGCCGGCGGCGCGGAACCGCGGCGAGCAGCTCGTAATCGTCTCCGCCGGCCAGCGCCGCCTGAATCGGATCCACTCCGGCCGACTCGAACCACCGCCGCGCGCCTGGCGCAATGGGCAGCGCCTCTGCGTCCACGACGATGCCGACGCCGCTCGCGTCCGCGACCTGCTGCAGGGCGTCGGCGAGCCCGTCGCTCAAATCCATGCACGCGCTCGCGGCGCGATTACTGCCGAGCAGCGCACCAATACGGCTCCGCGGCTGTGGCCGCCGGTACCGCGCCACGCACGCGGCGACGTCCGGATCGTCAGGCTCGCCTCGGTTCGCACGCCGGAGCCACTCCAGTCCTGCGAGCCCGGCGCCCACGCTGCCGGTCACATAGATCTCGTCACCGGGACGCGCGCCGCCGCGCGTGAGGACGCGCCGCGGCCGGACAGCGCCGGTCACCGTGACGTCGACAATCAGAGGGCCGGGAGAGCGCGTGATGTTGCCGCCCGCGAGGACGACGCGCTGTTCGCGGGCGAGCGCGAGAAAGCCGTCGACGAGCGCGCTCAGGTCGTCGGCGGGAAGCGACGGCGGCAGGCCGAGCGACAAGAGAGAGGCGCGGGGACGTCCGCCCATTGCCGCGATGTCGGACAGGTTGACCGCGAGCGCCTTCCATCCGATGTCGAAGGGGGTGCTGAAGCGCCGATCGAAGTGGACCCCTTCGACGAGGCTGTCGGTGGTGAGAACTTCGAGCGCCCCTCGCTCAGCCTCCATGACCGCCGCATCATCGCCGATACCGATGGGGAGCCACGCTGGCGCAGGCGGAAGCTTCGCGCGGATGTCCGCGATGAGCCGGCGCTCTCCCAGATCGGCGACGCTCGCGCTACCGGGCGTACTCAACGGCGCGCGTCTCGCGGATGACGGTCACCTTGATCTGACCGGGATATTCGAGCTCGTTCTCGATGCGCCGCGCGATGTCTTTGGAGAGCCAGACCGTTTCTTCGTCCGACACGCGATCGCTCTCGACGACGATCCGGATCTCGCGGCCGGCCTGGAGCGCGAATGCCTTCGAGACGCCCTGGAACGAGTCGGCGATGTTCTCGAGCTTTTCGAGCCGTTTGACGTACGACTCGAGGATATCGCGGCGGGCGCCCGGGCGCGCGGCGGAGATTGCGTCGGCCGCCTGCACGATCATGGCCTCGAGCGACGGCCAGTCGATGTCCATGTGATGGGCCGCGACGGCGCCGAGCACCGCTTCGCCCTCGCCGTGCTTGCGGAGGAAGTCGAGCCCGAGCTCGAGGTGCGTGCCCTGCAGGTCGCGATCGATCGCCTTGCCGATGTCGTGCAGGAATGCGGCGCGCGTCGTGACATTGCTGTTCAGCCCGATTTCCTTCGCCATCATCCCGGCGAGAAACGCCACCTCGCGGGAGTGGTTGAGGACGTTCTGGCCGTAGCTCGTGCGGAATTTCAGACGGCCCATCAGCCGCAGGACTTCGGGATGCAGATCGTAGAGGCCGAGCTCGAACGCGGCGGCTTCCCCTTCGCGCCGGACGGTCTCTTCCATCTCACCCTTGACCTTCTCCACGACTTCTTCGATGCGAGCCGGGTGGATGCGGCCGTCGGCGATGAGACGCTCGATCGCCTGACGCGCCACCTCGCGGCGGAACGGATCGAAGGAGGACAGGATGATCGCGCCGGGCGTGTCGTCGACGATCAGCTCGACGCCCGTGGCTGTCTCGAGCGCACGGATGTTGCGGCCTTCGCGTCCGATGATCCGTCCTTTCATGTCGTCGCTGGGGAGGTCGACGACGGAGACGGTCGTTTCGATCGCGTGCTCGGCGGCGCTGCGCTGGATGGCGTCGGTGATGATCTGCTGCGCGCGCTGGGCGGCGGTCTCGCGCGCTTCGGCGTCGAGCCGCTTCACGAGCTTGGCCGCATCGCGCCGGGCGTCAGTCTCGATCTGTTTGAGAAGCAGCTCGCGCGCCTCGTCGGCGGTCATCGCCGCGACGCGCTGCAGCTCGCGCTGGCGCTCGGCGAGCAGCTGCTCACTCCGCGCCGCGAGCGCCGCGGCGCGCTGCTGCTGTTCGGCACTGGATCGCTCCCGCGCGCGCAGCTCCTGTTCCAGCTTGTCGTTGACGGCAAGACGATCGGCGAGCGCGCGCGTCTTGTCGGCGAGCGTCTGCTCGAGGCCGATGATCTCCTGGCGTCGATCGTGTGCCTGCCGGTCCGTTTCGGCCAGCAGCTCGTGGGCCCTTTCCCGCGCTTCGAGCTGGGCTTCCTTGCGAAGTGTTTCGGCGTCGCGCTCGGCCTGCTGCCGGACCTGGCGCGCGTGGGCATCGGCGGTGCCGAGGACGTCAGCGGCAACGCGGCGCCGGCTGGCAAGCCACCAGGAGAGCGCCGCGAGCGCGATGCCGCTGGAAATCGCGGCGTTGACGACGTAGATGGCTGCTGGGCCCACAAAATTGGTGAATTGGTGGATTGATGGATTGGTGAATCGACCTCACGAATTCACCAATTTCACCAGCTCACCAATTTCGGATGGGCCCCGCTTTGCCGTGTGGGGAGGTCGGATGAACCTGCGTAAAGCAGGTGGAACCGCTCCTCAAACCGCGCGTCAGGCTTCCTCTCACAGAGGCATGCACACGGCGCGGTGTCGCGATTCTCTTAGATGTAACGTTGGCTCAAACGAGCCTCCGGAACCATCACGCGCAAAGCAGGGAACTCAATCTCTCGTGAGGGATCTTAGAATGAACCGGCGGTCCGGGCAAGCGGAGAACCGGGGTCGGCGGCCTCCGGTTCCGTAGAGGCGAGCGCCAGATCCAGCATCCGCTCCAGCTCCTCGGCGCGGTGGGACAAGTTGGTGCGCCGCGCCGTGTCGTCGTCGCGGGCGCGGAACCATTCGTCCGCGATGTTGAGGGCCGCAAGCACGGCGATCTTCAGCGAATCGCCCTGGGGCGACTCGCGGGCCGCGAGCTGCATTTTGGCGTCCACTACCGCCGCCAGCTCCGCAATGTACGCTTGTTCCAGGTGGCTCCGGATCGCGTACCGCTGGCCGCCGATATCGACGTAAACGACGCGGGTGGGGTCCATGTGGTGGTTCCAGGGTTCCAAGGTTCCAACGTTCCAAGGTTCCTAGATCTTCAACGCCTCGATCTGCTTGAGCATGTCCTCGACGCGGAGGCGAACCTGCTGACGCTCGTCGCGAAGCGCCGTCAGTTCGGCATTCGTGCCTTCCGCCTCGTTGAGCCGCGCGCGCGCCGCCTCGAGGTCCGCGCGCAGACGCGCGTTCTCGTCGGCGCCCCGGGCGTTATCCATCCGCAGGCGATCGATGACGCCGACCAGCAGCTTCACCTTTTCCTCGAGCCGATCGATTGCTTCGAAACCGAGAGCGTCTCCAGCTACCGCCGCCTTCGCCATAAATCCTCTTGTCCGCGGCACTCGAGTGCCGCGCTACGAAATCAATTCTGTCTAACGGCGCCCGGCGCCGTGCCTGGATTCGAGCGCCGATACGATCCGCGCCATGGCATCGTCGACCTCGGCGTCCGTGAGCGTCCGATCGGGTGATCGGAACGTGAGCCGGAGCGAGAGGCTGACGCGCCCTTCGGGCACGCCTCTACCGCGATACCGATCGAACTCGACGAGATGCCCGAGTGTCGCGGGAGCTGCCGAACGGATAGTGCCACGAACGTCCGCCGCAGGCAAGATGCTATCGACGAGAATCGACAAGTCGCGGACGACCGATGGATACCTCGGCAGGGACTCCGCTCGCAGCTCGCGACCCGGTTGACGCGCGGCGATCGCATCGAGATCGAGCTCGAACGCGTAGAGCTCCTCGGATGCTGGAAATCCGCGCGCGTCGAGAAGCGCGGGAACGAGCTGACCGGCGGTGCCGACGATCGTCCCAGGATCCGATGCGCTGTTCGTGCTGGAGGGTCGCACGACGATCTGCGCGGTGCGACCCTCGACACAGTACGAGGGCGACGGCGACGCCGGTTCGAATGTCGGGGTGACGCCGAGTGCGACGCAGAGCGCCTCGACCGCGCCCTTCACGTCGAAGAAATCCACGGGCCGCGCGCCGCCGGACCAGTGGGGCGCCGCGCCGGCGCCGCACCACACGCCCGCAACGCATCGCGCTTCGCCGCGAGGGGAGAAGCGCGTCCCCGTCTCGAACAGCCGTACGTCCTTGCGCTCGCGCCGGCGGTTATATGCCGCGCTGTCGATCAAGCCGGGCAGCAGCGAAGGCCGAAGGACGGCGTACTTCTCCGATAGCGGGTTCGCGATGGGGATTGAGGATCCGTTCACCGAGAACGGCGCCGCCGCATCGGCCTCGACGAACGCGAACGTCATCGCTTCCGAGAGGCCGCACGCCGTCAGCACGTGCCGCACCGTCCGATCGCGCAGCGTTCTTGCGTCCGGCGGCAATTGCGGCGCCTTCAGCGTCGGGAAGGTCGCCGGCAGCCCGACGTAGCCGTCGTGCCGGGCGATCTCTTCGACGAGATCGATCTCGCGCAGCACATCGACGCGGAACGTGGGAACCGTCACCTGCCACGAGCCTGCCGCGCCGAAGCCGCGAAGCGGCGAAGGCGGGTGGCGCGCAACTGTAGTTTCGCGATCTGCTTCAGTAGCGCGATCTGCGACCCCGAATCCGAGCGGCTCGAGAATACGCGGGACCTGCGGAGCCGGGACGGGGATTCCGAGCACCCGCGCGATCCGCTCCCCGCGCAGCGTCAGGACGACCGGGGGCTTCGGCGCCGGATAGACGTCGATCATCGGGCCGAGCGGCTCGCCGGCGCCGATGTCGCGCAGCAGCGCGGCCACGCGGCCGATCGCGGCGGGCGCGGCCTCGACGTCCGCGCCGCGTTCGAACCGCGTCGAGGCTTCCGTCTTCAGTCCAAGGCGCCGGCTCGTGCGCCGTACCGAAGCGGGCGTGAAGTACGCGCTTTCGAGGACCATCCGCCGCGTGCCGGGACCGATCTCGGAGTCGCCTCCGCCCATCACGCCGGCGATCGCCTGCGGGCGCATCGCGTCGGCGATGACGAGCGTCTCCCGATCGAGCATCCGCGTCACGCCGTCGAGCGTGCGGATTGTTTCGCCATCACGCGCGCGCCGCGCCCGCAGCATCGGACCGGCGAGGCGATCGAGGTCGAACGCGTGCGTCGGCTGGCCCATCTCGAGCATCACGTAGTTCGTGACGTCCACCACGACGCTGATGCTTCGAACGCCCGCGGCCTCGAGCCGCTCGCGCAGCCATGCGGGTGATTCGGCCGCGCGGATCTCGAACGCCTGCGCGCAGTAGCGCCCGCACAGGTCGGCATCGTCTATAGCGACGTCGATTGGCGGCGTGCCTGCATGCTCGAGCGTTGCACGCGCGGGAAGCTGCAGCGGGAGATCGTAGGCCGCGGACGCTTCGCGTGCGAGGCCGAGGACACTGAGGCAGTCCGGACGATTGGCCGTGATCTCGACGTCGATCACCTGATGCGGCGAATGCTCCACCGAGGCGACCTCGAATCCCCGCAGCCCGAGCGTCGCTGCGAGCGCATCGATCGCCTCCGGGACGGCCACGATCTCGCGCAGCCACGGATACACCAGCCTCACAGAGGGAACTGCTCCAGGAACCTGAGGTCGTTCTCGTAGAACAGGCGGATGTCCTCGACCCCCCACTTCAGGAGCGCGAGCCGTTCGATGCCGACGCCGAACGCGAAGCCGGTGTAGCGCTCCGGATCGTAGCCCACCGCTTCGAACACAGCGGGATGCACCATGCCGCTGCCAAGAACCTCGAGCCAGCCGGTGCCTTTGCACATCGCGCAACCTCGTCCGTCGCAGGAGGCGCAACTGACGTCCAGCTCTCCGCTCGGCTCGGTGTAAGGGAAGAAGCTCGGACGAAAACGCGTGCCGCGCTCCGGCCCGAACAGCTCGTGCGCGAAGGTCACGAGCGTGCCCTTGAGATCCGCGAGCGTGACATCCTCGTCCACGACAAGGCCCTCGACCTGCGTGAACATCGGCGTGTGCGTGAGATCGAGATTGTCGCGCCGGTACACGCGGCCCGGCGCGATGAGCCGCACCGGCGGCGGGAACCGCTCCATGTAGCGGACCTGCATGCCCGACGTGTGCGTGCGGAGGAGCGTTGCAGGTCTGCCGTCCGTGCGCACGATCGGCGACGCGAGATACAGCGTGTCCTGCATGTCGCGGGCGGGGTGCTCCGCGGGCATGTTGAGCGCTTCGAAGTTGTGGTAGTCGTCCTCGAGCTCAGGCCCTTCGACGATGAGGAAGCCGAGGCGCAGGAAGATGGCTTCGATTCGCTCGCGGAGGAGCGTCAACGGATGGCGATGGCCGAGGAGAGGTTGACGTCCGGGGAGCGTGACGTCAACCGCATCGATTTTGTGACGGCTGGATGCCTGCGTCAGGCGATCGGCGACGCGGGTCTCGATGATCTGCTTCAGCTCGTTCGCCTGCCGTCCGAGCCGCGGGCGTTCATCGGCCGGCGCGCCGGCCACTTCCTTCAGCAGCGTGGAGACGAGGCCGCCCTTGCGCGCCAGGTAGCGGTCGCGGACGGCGCGCAACTCCGGCTCGGTGGCTGCCGACGCCAGGTCCGCCTCGAACCGATCTCTGAGGGACGCGATATCCACATCAGATCAGGCGCTCTTCCGCTGCTCGCCTGCCACCTGCGCGAGCCGCGCGAACGCCGCCGGCGAGGAGACCGCCAGCTCGGCGAGGCTCTTCCGATCGAGCGTGTTGCCCGACGCCTTGAGCCCGCTGATCAACTCGCCGTAGGTGAGCCCGTGCTCGCGCGCTGCCGCGTTGATCCGCATCACCCAGAGCCGTCTGAAATCGCGCTTCTTGCGGCGGCGGCCGACGAACGCATACTTGAGCGCCGTGTCGACGGACTCCTTCGCGCTGCGATACAGCTTGCTCTTGGTCTGGTAGAACCCCTTCGCGCGGCTGAGCAGCTTCTTCCGCTTCGCCCGCCTGACGTTTCCTCGTTTGACTCTCGGCATTGTTGTTCTCTCAACTCGCGCAACTGAAGTTGCGCGCTACGAAATCTAGTCCGGCAGCATCCTCCGCAGCTTTGCCTGATCGGCCGGCGCCACGACGACCGTGCCGCGCAGCGTGCGCTTCCGCCCGCGCGTCTTGCTCGTCAGGATGTGCTGCTTGAATGCCTTGCTCCGGACGAACTTGCCCGTTCCCGTCTTCTTGAACCGCTTGGCTGCCCCGCGGTGGCTTTTCAGTTTCGGCATGGTGTCTCTGCTCGCTCCGCTTGCACGCTACGGATTGAATGACTACGGATTGAATCACACGTTGCTCCCGGTCTCACGCGCCTGCTTCGACGGCGGCCGCTTGCCGGCCGCGCGCTGCGAGAGAATCGTGTGCATCTGGTTGCCTTCCTGGCGTGGCGCGGTCTCGGCGACCGCCACCTCCGCCAGCTCGTCGATCAGCCGCTCCAGGATGCGGCGCCCGATCTCCGGGTGCGCCATCTCACGGCCGCGGAAGAAAATCGTCGCCTTGACCTTGTCCCCTTCAGCCAGGAAGCGCTCGATGTGCTTCTTCTTGAACTGATAGTCGTGCTCGTCGACCTTCGGCCGGAACTTGATTTCCTTGACCTCGATGATCTTCTGGTGCTTCTTGGCCGAGCGCGCGCGCTTCTGCTCCTGGTACTGGTACCGCCCGAAATCCATGATGCGGCACACCGGGGGGGTTGCGGTCGCCGCAATCTCGACGAGGTCCAGCCCCTTCTGGCGCGCGATCGCGAGCGCCTGGGGCGGCGGCATGATCCCGAGCTGCGTGCCGTCCTCGTCGATCACGCGGACCTCACGGACCCGGATGCGTTCGTTGACCCGCGTGCGATCGTCGCGCCGCGGACTGCGATCAAAAGCGATAAAGCCTCCTACTGAATTTCATTCGACGCTCTTCACTGAGAAAAGCACAGGAGATCAGGAGATCAGGAGAAATGAATTTCCCTTTTGTCTTAGCTCCTGATCTCCTGATCTCCTGGTCTCCTGTGATCAACTCCTGGTCTCCTGAGCTCCTGTGATCAACTTGCAGCCGCTAGCCCTGCCTCCGGTTCACCCTTGGACTCGATCTCCGCCAGCGCCCGGCGTACAAAATCATCGACGCTGCGCGCGCCTCGATCGCCCCCGGTGCGGCTGCGCAGGGCGACGGTTCCTTCGGCGGCCTCGCG
>JAICSD010000514.1 GCA_025937075.1 Vicinamibacteria bacterium
AGCGCGGCGTAGCGACCACCCGGCGCGACGGCGACGGCGAGCGGCATGTTGCCGACGTCGATGGTGTGGCCAGCCGGGTGGAGGACGCGGCCGGTGGGGAGGGTGGTCGGCGCCGGCGGGTCACCGACGACGACGATCTCGGTGTGGCGGCCGCAGGAGACGAGGAGGAGCGTGGCGGCGGCGAGGAGCGAATGGCGGCAGGTGGTCATGGAGACCGTGTCAGATCACGGCTGTCGTGTCGCGATGAAGGTGCCGGTGTAGGACTCGTGCGGCGCCGAGCCGAGAGTCGTCGCCGACAGGGCGAGGCCGGTGATCTCATCGTTCGCGATCTGGCCCTGCAGGTTGAGGAAGCCCGCTGGCTCCAGCGTGACGCCGAGGGCGGAGCCGTCGCGGCGCACGACCGCGACCGTGGCAGGGTATGGGATCGTGGTCGATGCGCAGGTGGCGCAATCGATCGTCAGCGTCCCCGCGGGCACCTCGAAGTACATGTCCGGTGTCGCGGAGGTGGTGTACGTCGAGGCGGCGATCGTATCCGCGAGCGTCACGGACCCGTGCACCGGGTGGCCGCTGAGGGCGACGGTCGTGTGCTGACAGGTCGGCGTGGGATTGCTGGGCGACGACGCCGGACACGACATGTACGTGAACGAGTCCAATGCCACCGACAGCTCGTACGTACCGCGCAGCCGATTGAACAACGTTGCGTCCGGGTCGGGTGCGGTGGAGTCCGAACATGCCACGGAGCCAGCGAGGACGACGCAGCACAGCGCGACGATGGAGCGAGAGAAGCAATTCCGCATGAACGACCTCATCGTGTACGGCAGACGGGAAGTCTCGAGCTTGAAGGAGCGACCGGATACCAAGTAGAAGCGGAAATTTGACCGGCGCAACCCTTGACGGTGGTGGAGACGACCGGAAGGACGCGCGGAGCGATCGTCATAGCTCGCGAGACGCCGGAGAGCGTCGACGCAGCGGTCGTCGAACGTCGGGAGACGTCCGGATCTCGTTCGGGGAACGACTGGGAGCGGCGAGGGAGCGTCGGAGAACGTCCCGGTGCTGTTCCATGCGGAAGAGTGGTGACACTTGTCCCGCCGCCGGGCAGCCTGGAGCGGCGACGAGGCATGGTGTGCGCTCGTCTGGGTGCACCAGAAGGAATCCGGAGCACTTCTGGCGACCTCTCCAGCCGTTCACCTAGCGTGCGCGGCGACCACGTTGCAACTGCGAGAGATTCGGTCGCAGTTGCGAGCCGTTCGGTGACAAGTGAGAGAGACGCGGGAGCAGGCGGGATCCGTTCGGGGACAAGCGCGAGCAGTTCAAAGACAAGCACGAGCCGCTCGAGGACAATCGGGAGCCATTCGATCCCCGCGCCGAGCGGGCGAGAGACATTGCGGAGGGCACACCGGACAGCGGCGACTCACGTCGATACACTGCCGAGCCGAGCGAGTTCGCGTCCGCTTCGTCCGATACAGATTTTCATTCGCCTGATATCAGTGCGCACCGGCGCGATATCAGTCCATACGAGAAAGACGCCACTCCGCGGGCAAGCGATACCAACCGGCGGGCGACGTATATCTCTTCGTGTTCGTCGAAAAACTGTCGCGAGCGCCGAGAGTACAGCGCGCGGGCATGCGATATCAATCGCTTGGACAGGAAGAACATCGTCGCACCGGACGTATATCACGCGAGAGTCGTGTCATGCAGTCGTGCGTCGATGAGAGAACGAAGCCGAGCGAAGAGAGGACGCGCCGCGGGCGAGCGGAGGACAGCGCCGGTCGCACGTGTATCAGTGCGGGCCGAACAGAGGACAGCTCGGCTCGACATCAGATCATCCGGGGGCGACCACTACACGTCGCGGGTCGGATGCATATCAGGCCGCGCGCGAGGTATATCACGCCGAGTCGTCGTCAGACCGCCGCCTCGCCCACGCCACTCGTCCCGGGTCCGGCGTAGATTCCAGCGCCGAGCATTCCGTCGTGCATTCCACCCACACCGCACATGCCTGAAGTCACGTCAGTCAACGTCGGCCCCGTGCGGGAAGTGACGTGGCGCGGGCGGCGCATCCGGACGGGGATCTGGAAGACGCCGATCGACGGCGCGTCCGTCATGGTGCGCGGCATCAACCTCGACGGCGACGACCAGGCGGACCGGCGGGTGCACGGCGGACCCGACAAGGCGGTCTACGCATATGCCGAGGAGGACTACGCCTTCTGGCAGCAGGCGGAGGAACTCGTCGTCACGCCTGGATTGTTCGGCGAGAACCTCACGGTACGCGGGCTGGACTTGCGCGACGCCGCGGTGGGGGAGCGGTGGCGCGTCGGGACTGTCGTGTTGGAAGTCGCGCAGCCGCGGTTGCCCTGCTACACGCTCGGGATCCGGATGGGGGACGACGAGTTTCCCGAGCGATTTCAGCAAGCGGGGCGGATGGGGGCGTACCTGCGCATCCTCACGGAAGGTGAGG
>JAICSD010000023.1 GCA_025937075.1 Vicinamibacteria bacterium
AGGGCGCCAGTCTCGCGGCTGTCGCCGGGGCCGAGATACCCCACGATGTTGATGCCCGGACAATCGCTATGCAGCTCGAATGGATCCGACGCCATCGTGTGCGGGCGGACGTCGTTGTTGACGAACATGACGTGTCCCCATGCCTTGATGCGCACCTCTGCGGGCGCGACGCCGGAGGCGCCGATCACGACCGTGGCATCCGCGGATGATGGGGCGGACGGATTCGAACCGCATCCGAGCGCGGCCAATGCCGCAAGGATGACTACGTGCCGCACACGCATACGCGCAGTCTACAGGATTCGCCGGGACAGGTATGGGAATGGAAACACCAGCAACCTCGTCCGTCCTCGATGAGGCTATGCTCTGACCATGCCGGCGCGCACACTCGAGGCGCAGATCGATCGGTTGTATCAGCTTCCGCTCGACGAGTTCACGGCCGCCCGGAACGCGCTTGCGAAGGAGTCGGGCCGAGACGCGGCGCGCGTTCGGGCGGTCCAGAAACCGTCCGTCGCCGCCTGGGCGGTCAACCAGTTGTACTGGCAGAAGCGGGACGCCTGGGACGCACTCATCGCCGCGGCCGAGAGCGCGCGCCGCGCGCACAAGGCCGTGCTGTCGGGTCGATCGGCAGATGTGCGGGCATCCAGCGAGGTCCACGAGGAGTCCGTCGAGGCGGCGCTCAAGGCTACGCTGGCGCTGCTCCAGAGCTCGGCACATCCCGTCACCGATGCGACGCGCCAGCAGATCGCGACGACGTTGCGTGCGCTGCCGGCAAGTGAAGAAGCTGGACGGCTGACGCATGCGCTGCAGCCTGGAGGCTTCGAGATGCTCGCGGGCGTTGCGGTCGGAGGCAGCGCAACGAAGCACACGCCCGCGCCGAAGCCGGCGGGTCCGTCCAAAGACGAGGCGGCACCACGATCGAAACAGGACGTGCGCGCGCTGACACGCGCACGCGAGGCGGCGTCCTCGACCGCGCGCGCGCTGCGCGAGGCGGAACAGGCTGTGCGGCGCGGGGAGTTCGAGATCGCGCGGACGACGCGCGAGGAGAAGCGCGCGAGCGAAGCGGCCGAAAAGGCCCGCGACGCCGTCGCGCGCGCCCAGGCCGAATTGAAGGACGCGGAACGCGAGCACGCCGCGTCGAAGGATGCGCGCGAGACGGCCGAACAGCGCGCCCGTGAAGCCGAGCACGCGCTCGCCGCCGCCCGGACACGGCAGCAGTCGGCGGCGGCAGCCCTGCAGAAACTGGAGGAGGACTGATACGTGCCTGTCGAACGCACACCCCGACGCCATTTCCTCGAAACCTGCGCAGCGGCCCTGGCAGCCGCCGCGTGGCCTTCCCCATTGGGTGCGTTCCCGCGCGTGCAGGGGAAGCCGGTGCCGCCGCGGATTCGCGTTGCGGCGATCGGACTGAATCACAGCCACATCTACGGGCAGGTCGATGCCGTGCGACGCGGCGGCGGGGACCTCGTTGCCTTCTACGCCCCCGAACGCGATCTCGCAGCGGAGTTCGCCCGCCGCGTCCCCGGCGCAAAGCTCGCCGGCAGCGCCCGCGAGATCCTGCAGGATCCGAGCATTCAGCTCATCGTGAGCGCGTCGATTCCGAACGAGCGCGCGCCGCTCGCCATCGACGCCATGCGGCACGGCAAGGACGTCATGGTCGACAAGCCCGCGGCGACGACGCTCGAGCAGCTTGCGGAGCTCCGTCGGGTGCAGGCGGAAACCCGGCGCATATTCTCGGTGCTCATCGAGCGGCACGAGAGCAAGACGATCACGAAAGCCGGCGAGCTGGTGAAGAACGGCGCGATCGGACGCGTCATTCAGACGGTCGGACTCGCTCCGCACCGGATGGATCCCGCGCATCGGCCTGCGTGGTTCTTCGAGCGCGAGAAGTATGGCGGCATCCTCTGCGACCTGGCGTCGCACAACATCGACGCCTTCCTTTTCTTTACGGGATCGACCAGCGCCTCAGTCGTGGCCTCGCAGATTGGCAACGTGCACCATCCGCAATATGCGGGCCTCGAGGACTTCGGCGACGTGATGCTGCGCGGCAACGGCGGCGGCGGCTACATCCGCGTCGACTGGTTCACGCCCGGCGCACTGAACACGTTCGGCGACGGCCGCCTGACCATTCTCGGGACCGACGGCTACATCGAGCTGCGGAAGAACGTCGACATCGGCGGGCGCTCGGGCGGCAACCACTTGTTCCTCGTCGATCAGAAGCAGATCCAGTACGTCGACTGCTCCGCTGTTCCGCTCACGTACAGCACTCGGCTCGTGGACGACGTCCTGAACCGAACCGAGACCGCGGCGTCGCAGGCGGAGACGTTCCTGGCGATGGAGCTGGGGCTGGAAGCGGAGCGACAGGCGAAACGAGTGACCCTGGAGCCTGTGGCGCAGCCGTTCCCTACTCGTACCTGAGCGCCTCGACGGGATTGATGCCGAGCGCGCGGCGAAGGGGAATGCACGTGGCGGTCAATCCGGTGGCGGCGAACAGCACGATTGCACCGCCGAAGGTGACCGGGTCGAGCGCCGGTATCCCGAAGAGCAATGACCCGAGCACCCGGCTCGCGGCGGCAGCGAGCAGCAAACCGATCCCGCAACCGATGGTCACCAGCCGCATGCCTTCCGTGAGCACCATGCGGATGAGATCGCCGCGTCCGGCGCCGAGCGCGATCCGCACGCCGATCTCGCGCGTGCGGCGCGTGACGAGATAGGCGGTGAGCCCGTAGATGCCGATGCCCGCGAGGAGGAGGCCGACAATGCCGAGCGTGGCCGCAACAGCCGTCGCGATTCGGAGCTGGGTCACGACCGGACCTGCTTCCTCCTCGAGCGTTCCGGTGCTCAATACAGGAAGCCGCGGATCCATGGTCGCGACGACGGAGCGAAGCTCGCGCGAAATCCTCTGACTGGATGTCGTGCGCGCCAGGATCTTCACCGTGGACATGTACTGCTGCTGCAGTGGAAGGTAGACGAAGGGACGCGGCGAGCGGCCGTTCACACCTTTCAGATCCCGGGCGACACCAATGACCGTGAGCGGAATGCCGGGCACGCGGCGGCCGGGCGCGCCGAGCTCGATCAGCATCGGCTGAAACAGGATTTGTCGCCCGATCGCCTGCTGCGGAGAAATGCCGCGCCAGAATCGCCGGACGGCCGCTTCGCCGAGAATCGCCACGCGCTCGCCATCGGTCGAGTCCGCGTCGTTGAACTCTCGACCGGCGAGGAGAGGAATCCGCATCGCCGAGAGATACCCGGGTGTCACGACATTCCCGAGAGTGTCGAAGAACGGCCGCCCGTCGGGCGCAATCTCGCCAGGAACCGTCACTTGAAAGCCCGTCACGCCGCCTGCCGGCGACGCATACGCGAGCGCCGCAGCAGCGACCTGCGGCATCTGCCGCACGCGCGCCATCAAATCTCGCGCGAACACCGGTCCCGTTGTTCTCGAATACCCTGCGAGCGAAAGGTCGAGTGCGGCGGTTTCCACGCCGCGAGGATCGAATCCCTGCTCGACCGACCCCGCCCTCAGCATCGCGCGGGACAGCAGCCCTCCGACCACGCCGAGGAGCACGCTGAAGGCAATCTGCGCGATGACGAACGCGCGCCGCAGGCGGACCGATCTCGAAGGTCCCTGTTCGTCGGCTTTCAGGATCGACAAGACGTCGACGTGCGAGGCCTGCAGCGCCGGCGTCAGGCCGAACGCCACCGCCGTCACGAACGACAGTCCCATCGCGAACGCGACGACGCGTCCATCCTGGACGAGTGCGACGTCGGCAGGCAGCGAGAACGACGGAAGCACGCGCAGGATTGCCGCGTTCATCACGCGCGACAGCACAATGCCCGCTGCCCCGCCGAGACCGAAGAGCAGCACCGTTTCCGTCATCAGTTGCCGCACCAGACGCGCTCGTCCCACGCCGAGCGCGAGCCGGATCGCAATCTCGCGCCGGCGCGCGGTTGCCCTCGCCAGCAGCACACCAGCCACGTTCGCTGACGCGATGATCAACACCAACGTCACGATCGCCATGAGCAGAGCGAGAAAGCCGCCGACGAGAATGCGGACTCCGGCGGGAATCGGCGAGGAGCGCGAGACCGTCAAGCGGACGCCGCGCGGCTGTGCGCCGGTGTCCTGTGCGCCGAATCCCGACGAGCGACCCGCTTCCAGGCTGAAGCCGATTGCCTGCAGCTCGGCTGCAGCTTCTGAAGCCGATACGCCCGGCCTGAGCCGTCCGCCCACGAGCGCGAAGTCGAGCGGCCGCGGCCGATCGGCAGGGACCCATACGTCAGGCGCCAGCACCGTGTTGCCATGAAACGCCTCGGCAGCAACGCCAACGATCGTGTAAGGTCCGTCGTTCAGCCGCAGCGATTTGCCGATCACTGACGGGTCGCCACCGAACTGCCGGCGCCAGAAACCATGACTCAGGACGATGACAGCAGCGGCATCGTCGTCGCCAAACACGCGTCCTGCCGCGGGCGCCACTCCAAGCGCCGCGAAATAATTCGGCGACACGCGATTGGCGAACACCGCCTCCGCGACGCTCTGGCCGGGAAGGCCCGTAAGGCTCATCGGCGTGAGATTCAGCTCGTACGCGTAGACCTTCTCGACGAGCGTGACGCGATCGCGAATCTCGAGGTACTGCGCGTACGGGATCGACTCGACGCCGACCTCCTCCATCGATCGATTGATGTCGATCAGCCGGTTCGGGTCCGCCACCCCTGGTGCCGTGCGCAGCAGCAGCGTGTTGGCCGCCGTAAAGACGGTCGTCCCGGCGCCAATGCCGATCGCAAGGGAACACGCCGCGGTTGCCGCGAAGAGCGGATTGCGGCGAAGCAGCCGCGCAGCATGCCGCAGATCCCTGGTGGCATCGTCGATCCACCGGAAAGATCGTGCGTCGCGGTGCAGATCCTTGGCCTGCTCGACGCCGCCGAACGCGCGCCTGGCGGCCCGCCGCGCTTCGTCAGCCGTCATGCCTCGACGTTGAAACTCCTCCTCGAGCAGCCCGAGGTGTGATGCGATTTCGCGGCTCATGTCCGCTTCGGGGCGGGCCACGCCAAGAGCATTCATCAATCTGAGAAGGAATCGTCGATAGGCTGCCATATCGACTCACCGCACCTATTCGCGCCGGAGAGCCTCCACCGGATCGATCTGTGACGCCCGTCGTACTGGCACGTAGCACGCGGCCAGACCGATCGCCACGAACAGCAGAATCGTCGCGGTGAAGGTGACCGGATCGATCGGCGGAATGCCGAACAGGAATGCCCCAAGCACATGACTGACGCCAGCCGCGGGCAGCACGCCGATGCCGGCGCCGATGAGCGTGAGCCACAGACCGTCGCGCAGTATCATGCGGACCACATCGGCTCGCCGGGCGCCCAGCGCGATCCTGATCCCGATCTCACGTGTCCGGCGCGTGACGGCGTACGCCGTGACCCCATACACGCCGAATCCCGCCAGCAACAGCCCGATGACGCCAAGGCCGCCCGACACGGTGGCGACGAGACGCTGCGGTATCAGGCCCACAGCGACGGAGTCTTCGAGCGTCCCCGAGCTGGTGATGGGCAGATTCGGATTGAGAGACTCGAGCAGTGCACGGATTTGATTGGCGATGCGCTGTCCGCGGTTTGTCCGTGCGACGATCGTCAGGTTCGATGTGTACTGCTGCTGCAGCGGCACGTACACGGAGGGACGCGCCACTCCGTCCATCAGGCTCGTCGACTGCACGTCACGAGCCACGCCAATGACGAGGAGCGGCTTCAGCTGTGCGGCGCCCTGTCCCCTTCCCTGCCGCAAGTACTGGCCGATGGCGTTCTGCGCAGGCCAGAACTGCCGCGCGGCCGAGTCACTGACGATCGCAACGGGCTGTGTTTCGGCGCGGTCGACCGCGGAGAAGTCCCGTCCGCTGGTGAGGGAGATCCGGAGCGTCGCGAAGTAGCCTGGTTCCACGACATTCCAGTCGACATTGAAAGAGGCTGCCGACGCGCCTGGAATCTCGACGGCTTCTCTCCTGACCTCAAACCCTCCCGGAACGCTGCCCGCCATCGTCACACTCTCCACGTCCGGAAGCTCGCGGATCCGATCGATCAGTTCCCGCACGAAAGTGGGCCCGGTGGCGGCGGTATAGCCGGCCTGTGACAGCTCCACGGTGGCGAGCTCGACACCACGCGCATCGAAACCCGGATCGATCGACGTCGCCCGCTGCAGCGCCCGCGCGAACATACCGCCGACGATGACGAGCACGATGCTGAGCGTCACTTGGGCGATGACGAATGCGTTGTGCAGACGGAGCCGGCCTACGAGTCCCGCATCGCTGCGTAGTCCGGGCAGGACATTCGCCTTCGACGCTTGCAGTGCTGGCGCCAGGCCCGACAGGAGTGACGCAAGCAATGAGAGGCCCACCGTGTACGCGATCACACGACCGTCGAGGGCGAGCGACAGATCCACGGGAAACGGCATCGCCGGCAGCAGCGACGCGATCGCGGACATCAGGATTCGGCCCAGGATGAGAGCCGCGGCGCCGCCACACACGAAGAGAAGCACGCTTTCAGCCAGCATCTGCCGGACGAGCCGTGCCCGTCCGGCGCCAATCGCGACCCGCAGTGCCATTTCCTGCCGCCGGGCAGCGCCACGCGCGAGCAGCGCACCGGCGACGTTCGCGCACGCGACAATCAGGACGAAGGACGCGATCACGGTAACGAGCGCCAGCAACGCGGCGATCGGTCCGCTGTTTCCAGGCACGCGCGACATGGCCATCACCCGCAAACCAGCTTCCCGGTTCTGTTCCGGATATTCGCGCTCCAGTGCCCGGCCTATCACGTCCATCTCGGCGTCCGCCTGCGACACCGACTGGCCTGGCTTCAGGCGCGCCCCAATGAACAACCAGTGGACCGCGCGGTCGGCCAGCGCGTGCGCGCGTTCCGCGGTAAGGACCGATGCCATGCTGATGGGGACCCACAGGTCGATCGCGCGCACGCCGGTCCCATGAAACCCTTCAGGCGCAACGCCGACGACGGTGAAGGCGTGTGCGTTGAGCGTCAATGCCCGGCCGACGACGGACGGATCGCCGTTGAACCGTCGACTCCAGAAGCGGTGACTCAGCACAACAACCGGACTCGCTCCCGGCTGCTCGCTATCCGTCGATCCGAACAAGCGTCCGGCGGCCGGAACGGCGCCGAGCGCGGTGAAATAGTTGAGCGTGACGAGGCTGCCGAACACGCTCTCCGCTTCCATCCCGGTGTTGAAGCCCCCAAGACTCATCGCCTGAGGAAAGCGCGAATACGCGTAGACCGCATCCAGCGCCCGGCTGCGCTCACGAACGTCCACGTAATTCGGGTAGGAGCTCGGACCGAATCCACCGCGAGCCCGGGTCGCGCCGATATCGACGAGATGGTCCGGTTGCACGACGCCCGGCGGCGGTTGGAACAGAAGCGCGTTCGCCAGGCTGAATGCCGTCGTGTTGGCGCCGATGCCAATGGCGAGCGACAGTACGGCTGTCAGGGCAAAGAGCGGATTGCGGCGAAGCAGTCGCGCCGCGTGCCGCAGATCCCTGGCGGCATCGTCGATCCACCGGAAAGACCGCGCGTCGCGATGCAGGTCCTTGGCCTGCTCGATGCCGCCGAACGCGCGCCTGGCGGCGAGCCGCGCCTCCGCTTCAGACATCCCGCGCCGCCGGAATTCGTCTTCAAGCAGCGCCAGGTGCGACGACATCTCACGGGCGAGGTCGGATTCGCGTCCACCGGGCCGGAAGGCATTGACGAGCCTGCAGAGAAACCGTCTGACGGCACCCATGTCAGCCCTCGTTCAACAGGAGCTTGTCGACGAGGCCGGCGAGGCGGCGCCAGCGCTGCGTCTCCTTCTGTAAACCTCGCACGCCGGCTTTCGTGATGCCGTAGTACTTGGCCTCGCGGTTGTTCTCCGTTCGCTGCCAGTTCGCTTTTATCCAGCCCTTCTGCTCGAGCCGCACCAGCGCGGGATAGAGCGTTCCCTGGTTGAGGACGAGCGACGACTCGCCGACCTGCTCCAGACGCGACGCCAGTCCGTACGCGTGCTGCGGCCCCATCGTGTCCAGGGCGCGCAGGACGATGAGATCGAGCGTCCCCTGGAGCAATTCCACACGGTCGTTCGCTTTACTTGGCATTCGAGTGGTCTCTACCGGCGAAGCATGCCTCTCTCTCACTGGCGTGTCAAGTGGAATATTTGGACGGAGAGTCAACCTCCAACCTCCGACTTGATCTAAGCCGCACAAGTTCCTAAGCTGCGGGCCGGAGGTCCGACCGAATGCACTCATTCCCGTTCCGCAAGGTAATCCGAGGCCTGCTTTGCGCCGTCGCGATCGGCCCCGTTCCGCTGATCGGGGCCGCGCAGCAGCAACCGGCGGCGCAGCAGCCGCAAAAGCCAGATCCCACGGTCCCCGGCGAACAGACGACGCGTCCGCCGGAGACGCCGCAGCGGCCCGCGACACCGCCTCAATCGCCGGCCAAGCCGGGTGCCGACACCGGCGGCGTGCCGCCGCTCGTGCCGAACGCGTACGCCTCCACCTATCAGCCGTTTCCGTCGCGCACGACGGTCATCCGGAACGCGACGATTCTCACGGCGGCGGGACCCGCGATCGAGCGCGGGTCGATCCTGCTGCAGAACGGCAAGGTCGCTGCCGTAGGTCAAAACGTCAACGCGCCCGCCGATGCGGTCGTCATCGACGCCACCGGCAAGTGGGTGACGCCCGGGATCATCGATACCCACTCGCACATCGGCGTCTATGCCGCACCGGGGATCGAATCGCTCCAGGACGGCAACGAAGCGACGAACCCGAACACCGCCGAAGTCTCGGCGGAGCACTCCATCTGGCCGCAGGATCCGCAGTTCGACCTCGCGCTCGCAGGGGGCGTGACGACAATGCAGATTCTGCCGGGGTCGGCGAACCTGTTCGGCGGCCGCGGCGTGACGGTCAAGAACGTACCCTCGCGCACGGCCGAAGGGATGAAGTTTCCCGGCGCGCCGTACAGCCTCAAGATGGCGTGCGGCGAGAACCCGAAGCGCGTGTATGGATCGCGCAACACGGCGCCATCGACCCGGATGGGCAACGTTGCCGTGTACCGCCGCGCCTGGCAGGCCGCGGCCGAATATCGCGCGAAGCTCCGACGGTGGCGTGAGGAGGGATCCGATCCGTCGAAGCGGCCGGACCGCAACCTCCAGCTCGAGACGCTGGCGGGCGTACTGGACGGCGAGATCCTCGTCCACAACCACTGCTACCGCGCGGACGAGATGGCCACGATGATCAACATCGCGCGCGAGTTCGGCTACAAGATCGCCTCCTTCCATCACGCGGTCGAGGCGTACAAGATTCGCGACCTGCTCGTGGCCAACAACATCTGCGCGAGCATGTGGGCCGACTGGTGGGGGTTCAAGCTCGAAGCGTTCGACGGCATCACGCAGAACATCGCGCTCGTGCACGACGCCGGCGGCTGCGCCATCGTCCATTCCGACGACGCGGACGGTATTCAGCGCCTCAACCAGGAAGCGGCACAGGCGATCCGCGCTGGCGCCGAAGCAGGGATCACGATCGCCCGCGCGGACGCCGTACGCTGGCTGACCGCCAATCCCGCGAGGGCGCTCGGGATCGACAAGTGGACCGGTTCGCTCGAGGCCGGCAAGAACGCCGACGTGGTCATCTGGTCCACCGACCCGTTCAGCGTCTACACCAAAGCGGAACAGGTCTTCATCGACGGCGCGCTGATGTACGACCGGCACGATCCGGCAAAGCAGTGGCACCGCGACTTCATGACGGGGATTCTTCCGGAGGTGACGCGATGAAGGGCCTTTCAGCCGTGGCGCTCGCGCTCGTCCTCGTGCAAGCCGCACCGGGCGGCAGGCAGACTGCTGCCCAGGCTCCCGCTCCCGCGCAGGACACGATTGCCATCATGAACGCGCGCGTGCTGCCGGTCTCTGGTCCCGCGATCGAGCGCGGCACGGTGCTCATCCGCTCGGGACAGATCGCGGCGGTCGGCGCCAGCGTGCGGGTCCCGCCGGGCGCGCAGACGATTGACGCTGCAGGAAAGATCGTGACGCCTGGCCTGCTCGACTCCGCCACCCAGATCGGCATCGTCGAGATCCCTGGCGGCGCGCAGGGCACGGCGGATCAGTCGACGACGGATGCGCGCATCAGCGCGGCGTTCAACGTGGTGGACTCGTTCAACGCGAACACGACGGTGATTCCGGTCACGCGCGTCGAGGGCATTACGCGCGCCCTCGTGATGCCGGAGCGTACGGGCAACGTGCTGCTCGGGCAGGCGGCGGTGATCGATCTGAGCGGCGCGCAGGCGCCCGAGAGCATCAGCCGTGCGCCGGCGGCGATGGTGGCCGTGCTCGGGGAAGCGGGTGCGTCCGTCGCCGGGGGCTCCCGTGCGACCGCAATGCTTCGGCTGCGCGAGATGCTGGAAGACGCCGCAGACTATGCGCGCAACCGCGTGGCGTACAACGCGGCGCAGCGGCGCGAGTACGTGCGTGGACGGCTCGACCTGGAGGCGCTCAGGCCGGTCCTGCGCGGCGACATTCCCCTCGCCGTCGAGGCCAATCGCGCCAGCGATCTGCTTGCCGCGATGCGGTTGGCCGACGAGTTCAAGCTGAAGCTCATTCTGATGGGCGCGGTCGAGGGATGGATGGTCGCGGACGACCTCGCGAAGCACAACGTCGCCGTCGTGGTGAAGCCGCTCACCGATATCCCGACGTTCGACGGCCTCGGTGCCACGCTGGAGAACGCGGCGCGGCTGGCGAAGGCGGGCGTCACCGTTGCGATTTCGTCGTTCGACACGCACAACGCACGGAACCTCCGGCAGGAAACGGGGAACGCCATCTCGTACGGACTCGATCGCGATACCGCGTTGAAGGCGGTGACGATGGTGCCGGCGCAGCTCTGGGGCGTTGCCGATCGCCTGGGCTCGCTCGATGTGGGCAAGGATGCGGACGTCGTCGTCTGGTCCGGCGATCCGTTCGAGCTGATGACGCGCGCCGAGCACGTGTTCATTCGCGGCCGCGAGGTGCCTCAGGACACGCGCCAGCGCGAGCTGCTGAACCGGTATCGAGACCTGAGAACGGTGCCGAAGTAGTGACCGGGGGCGGCCCTTTCAGGGCCGCCACCATCCTTGCCGCCTGTATCCACTCTGTATATACTCGGCGCGTGCAGATCACGCCCGAGACGCTCCTTCCGCTTCAGCCCGCCACGTTCCACATCCTCGTCGCGCTCAGCGATCAGGACCTCCACGGCTACGCCATCATGCAGGAGGTCGCCGCGCGGACAGACGGCAACGTCCGCCTGACGGCCGCGACGCTGTATCGATCGATCCAGCGGATGCTCGATCAGAAGCTGATCGTCGAAACGAACGACCGCCCATCGCCCGAGGACGATGACGAGCGGCGGCGCTACTACCGGATCACGCCGTTCGGCCGGACGGTGGCCAAGGCGGAGGCGCGGCGGCTTGCGCAGATGCTGACGCTGGCGCGCGCGAAGGGGCTCGCGCCCGGGAAGGTGTGATGCGGTTCTATCGCCTGCTGCTCTGCCTCTACCCCGCGTCGTTCCGCCAGGAATACGGCGGCGAGATGACGTCGATCCTCCGCGATCGTCTTCGGGATGCCGGCCCGACGGGCCGCATCGGTGTGTGGGCCGGCGCGATTGGTGAAGTGCTGGGCGGCGCCGCCGCGGTCCACTGGGACATCCTTCGCCAGGATCTCCGCTACACGGTGCGCACGCTGCTGCGAACGCCTGCCTTCACGCTGACCGCGATCCTGCTGCTCGCGATTGGCATCGGCGCCAATACGGCCGTCTTCTCCGTCACCGATTTCACGCTGCTCCGGCCACTACCCTTTCCCGAGCCGGACCGGCTCGTGAAATTGTGGCAGTCCGTGCCCGGGTACTACTCGCGCACGGAGCTGTCGCCCGAGAACTATCGCGACTGGAAGCGCCAGAGCCGATCCTATGAGTCCATGGGCGCAGCGTGGGCGCTCGCGGCGAATCTGGTCGTCAGCGGCGCCGAGCCCGAGAGGATCGACGGTGCCGCCGTCACATCGGATCTGCTGCCGACGCTTGGCGTGCGCCCGGCGTTGGGACGCTGGTTCAGCGAAGAAGAGGACCGCGAGAACGCCGCCGGCACCATCATCCTGAGCGACGCGCTCTGGCGAGCGCTCTTCGGCGGCG
Organism: Vicinamibacteria bacterium; assembly: GCA_025937075.1. The sequence goes on from JAICSD010000023.1 coordinate 12,174, forward strand.
ACCCGAACGTGTTGGGTCGGCAGATCACACTGGATGACGAGCCATATCTGGTCGTCGGCGTCATGCCGCCGTCGTTTTCATTTCCATCCAGACAGGCGGAGTTCTGGACGCCGATTCGCCTGAGTCCTCGTGACACCGATCGCACGAACACGTATCTGCAGGTCGTCGCCCGGCTGAGGCACGACATCACCATCGGGCAGGCGCGCGCGGAGATTGCCGCGATCGCGAACCGGCTCGCGGTTCAGTATCCGAAGGAGAACGAGCAAATCACCGGCATCGCGATCGGCATGCGCGACGAGGTGCCGCGGCAGTCCCGGATGCTGATCCTCGCGCTGAACGGCGCGGCGCTGTGCGTCCTGCTGATCGTATGTGCCAACCTTGCGAACCTGCTGATGGCGCGCGCGCTGGCCCGGCGGCGTGAGCTCGCGGTCCGCACTGCAATCGGAGCCGGACGCGATCGGCTGCTGCGGCAGCTTGCGACGGAGAGCGGCACGCTCGCGCTCGCGGGCGGCGTGCTCGGCGTGGGCGTCGCGTATGCGGCCGTGCCGGTGCTCGCGCAGTTGACACCCGTCAACCTGCCCTCGCCGGAATCCCCGGCCGTCGATCCACGCGTGCTCGTCTTTGCGCTCGGGCTCACGGCACTGACCGGGATGATCTTCGGATTGCTGCCCGCGCTTCGGATTGGACGTGACGTCGACGCCACGGGGCTCCGCGAGGGCGCGCGCAGCGGCGCCCGCCGCGATCGCGTTCGCGCCGCGCTCGTCGTGACCGAAGTGATTGCGTCGATCGTGCTGCTCGTCGGCGCCGGCCTGCTGATTCGCGCGCTCTGGCGCATTCAGCACGTCGATCCCGGATTCCGCGCCGATCGGGTATTGACGATGAGGACGACCCTGGCGTGGCCGAAGTACCGGGAGACCGAGAAGCGCGCGAGCTTCTATCTTCGCGTGCTCGACGAGGTGCGCCATCTGCCTGGCGTCACCAGCGCGGCCTACATCAGCGGGCTCCCGATGGTCACACGCGGCGGCATCTGGTCCGTGCTGCTCAACGGCGATACGGCGTCCCGGCGCGCCAGCCAGTCCGTGAGCCTCCGCTACACGACACCGGACTTCTTCCGGACGCTCGGCATTCCTCTCCTGAAGGGACGCGACGTGAGCGATGCGGATGTCGCGGGATCACAGTCCGTCGCCGTGGTGAGTGAATCCCTCGCGCGGCGGTACTGGCCGGGCGAAGACCCGATCGGACGCCGCTTCACGATTGCCTTCGCGGAGCGCACGATCTGCGGGGTCGTCGCCGACATCCGCGTCCGCGGGCTGGAGGCGTCGAGCGAGCCGCAGGTGTACATCCCGTACCGTCAGATTCCGGACGGCTATATGTCTACGTTCGCGCCAAAGGATCTCGCGATCCAATCTTTGATGCCGCTCGATCAGCTGGTGCCGGCCGTCCGTGCGATTATCCGCCGGGCCGATCCGCAGGAGCCGATCTCGGACATCCGTCCGCTCGCCGACATCGTCGGCCGCGAGACAGCGCCCCGCGCACAACAGGTGCGCGTGCTGGCGGCGTTCGCGGCGACGGCAGTGCTGCTGGCGGCAATTGGCCTTCACGGGCTCTTGATGTTCGCCGTATCGCAGCGCACGCAGGAGTTCGGCGTGCGCCTCGCGCTGGGCGCGCAGCCCGGCACCCTGGCGCGTTCCGTTCTCGCGCAGGGTGCGGTGCTGGCGCTGGCCGGGACCGTTCCGGGACTGCTGCTCGCCTACGCCGCCGGCCGGAGTCTGCAAGCACTGCTCGCGGGCGTCGATCCAGGGGATCCGCTCACCTTCGGAACCGTTGCAGTCGTGACGCTGGGAATCACGCTCGCCGGCAGCCTCTCCGCCGCGCGTCGGGCGTTCCGGTTGAATCCCGTCGACGCCCTTCGCGTCGACGCGTGATCGGTGGCCCCATTCGTGGCGCGGTCCCATTCGTGGCGCGGGCCTTTCAGGCCTGGCGGCCGTGAAAGGCCCCCCACGAGGCCGCCCTACTCCGCGCGGAGCGCGATCATCGGGTCGACGCGCGTGGCGCGGCGCGCCGGCACCAGCGTGGCCGTCACCGCGACGAGCGTGATGACAGTGAGGACGACCGTGTAGGTGAAGGGATCGCGCGCGCTGACGCCGAAGAGCGTGTTCTGAATGCCGCTGCGTCCAATCGCCGCGATCGTGAGCGCGATGCCCAGACCGAGCCCCAAACCCACCACGAGCTGGACGATTCCCTGCCTGAGCACCATCGAGAGGATCCGTCCGTGATCCGCGCCAAGCGCCATCCGCACGCCGAACTCCTGCCGGCGCTGATTCACCGAGAAGGACATGACCCCGTACATCCCCACGGACGCCAGCACCACCGCCACGAGCCCGAAGATGGAGAACATCGTGGCGATGATGCGGTTCTGCGCCACGAACCCTTCGATTTGCACCTTGGGCGTCCCGACGAAATAGAGGGGAAGATTCGAGTCGACCTTGTTCACGTACCGGCGGAGGACGTTCGCCATCGCATCCGCTCGCTGCCCGCCGCGCGGCTTCACCACGACTGTCGCGAACTGATTCGCGAACAGCTCCCCGACAGGCCCGGTGACGTTCGAGTAGAACGGCAGGTAATACCCCGAGTCATCGACGCCGGGGTTGTTGAACGGCCCGAGCATCCGGACCGTCGACACCACGCCGATGATCGTCCGCCACTCGTTCGGCTTCCGCGTGATGAAGTCCACCGTCCGGAACCGGCGGCCGATCGCGCTCTCCGTGCCGAAGTGCTTCCGCGCGAACGCGGCGTTGACGACGGCGACGGGGCGCCGCGAGTCGAGGTCCTGGTCGTTCAACCCGCGTCCCTCGAGCACGCGCTGGCCAGTGACCGCAAAGAAGCGCGGCGTCACCTGCTCGAAGTTCGCGCTCGGCCGATCCCGATCCTCCCGATACTGCTTGCCATCGATCTCGATCGGGCCGTTCCCGGAGAACACCATCCGGAAGCGGTTCGTCAGGGCGACGGCTTCGAACTCCGGGGCGCTCTCCAGCTCCCGCACGAGCCGATCGAAGAACACCTTCCGCGCCTCGGGCGTCGGATAATCGCCGTCCATGAGGCCCATACGCGCGGACAGCAGCCCTGCCGTGTCGTACCCGTAATCGATCGACTGCTGCTTGACGATCGAGCGCACCTGCAGCAGCGATCCAATCAGCAGCACACAGGTGACCACGATCTGAAAGACGACGAGACCGCGCGAGATGAGGTTGACGCTCCGGCTGGTGTTGCCGCGCCCGCCGTCGCGCAGCACCTCGACGGCGTTCGCGCGCGACGAAATCCATGCGGGCAGCAGTCCCGAGCCGATTGCGGCAACGAGCGTGGAAATGACCGTGAACGCCAGGACGGGAGCGTCCACGTCGAACGTGATCCACGAGGGCGGCGGGTTGTCCAGATTGCTGACCGTGGCGGACAGCCAGTCGATCGATAGATACGCCAGTCCGATGCCGGCAACGGCACCGATTCCGGCAATCAGCAGGCTTTCCGTGAGCATCTGGCGGATGAGTCGGATGCGCGTCGCGCCGAGCGACGAGCGGACCGCCAGCTCCTTGGCGCGCAGCGACGCGCGCGCGAACTGCATGTTCATCACGTTCACGCACGCGATGAACAGCACGCCCACGCAGAACGCCAGCATTGTCCAGAGCGTGCCGCGCAGCGGACGCGGCGTGAAGGTCTTGATGAGCGGTTCGATCTGGGCCGTATTGAACCGGCGATTGGTGTCCGAGTATTCGCTGGCAAAGCGCTTGGCGATCCCGGCGAACTCCGCGTTCGCCTGATCGAGTGAGACGCCAGGCCTGATCAGGCCAATGACCGATGGAAAATTGGCGTTCGGATCCTTGCGGGGACGGACCGGGAACTCGTTGAACAGAGGCGTCCACAGCTCTTCGTTCGTGGGGAACGCAAATCCCTTCGGCATGACGCCAATGATCGTTGCCGCCTTGCCGTTGATCCGCACGCCCTTGCCAACGACGTCGGCGGCGCCCGCGAAATCGCGCTGCCAGAGGCCGTACCCGATGATGGCGACTTTTCCGGCGCCCGGCTTGTTGTCGTCCGCGGTGAAGTCGCGGCCGAGAATGGGCGACACGCCGACGATTCGCAGGAAGTCTTCCGTCGTGTAGGCGCCGGTGTAGCGCTGCGGGTGCCCGTTGATCGTGACGTTGACCGTGGATCCGTTGAGGTAGGCGGCGAGCATCTCGAACGAGTGCTGCTGCGGCCGCATCTCCTCGTAGTCCATACCGCTGACCTGCCCGTTGACGCCGAAGAACGTGGCGCTTGTCGGGTCGACGAAGTTGACGCTCATCAGGCGGTCCGCCTGCGGAAACGAGAATCCGCGCAGCATGACCCCGTTCACGACGCTGAACATCGTCGTCACGCCGCAGATGCCGAGGGCCAGCACGATGACCGCCAGCGCACAAAAGGACTTTTCCTTGACGAGAACCCGCAGCCCGATCCGGAAGTCGCGCACGGTTTGAGCGATCATCGTGGTCCGCCTTGGGACGCTTAGACGTAGAAGGGGCGCGAAAAGTCACAGAAAAACATCGACGCGGCCCGTCATGGGACGAATGACGGAGGGCCAGGGACGAATTCACTGCCGCTTCGTCAGCGCCGTCGGCTCGAGGGCCCGCACGAACAGATCGAAATCGTTGTCCGTATCCTCTGTGTCAATGGGGTGACGTGAGGAGAACGCCAGAACGGTGCCGGTAGCGTTCGTGGCCGGAGCCGCGCTCGCCTCCATCCAGATCCGTCCGCCGCAGCTCAGACAGCGGATGGTGCCGGTCCGGCGATCGAGCGCGAAGACGTCATGAACGAGGTTGAAATCGCGCGTCTCCGCGCTGCACCTGTCCGCGCAGGCGAGATCGGACGCCTCGGATTGAAAGACGATCGTCTGTCCGTCTTCGGAAATGGCGGGGCGGCTGCTCGGACCGTTCGCCGGTCCGCCGCCCATTCCGCGGCTGATGAGCGAGATCGTGCCTGCGTCCGCGTCGTACAAGAAGATGTCGGCGACCTGATTGCGATCACCCGGGACCAGGTTCGTTGCCTCCGAGACGAACACGACGAGTCTGCCATCTCCGCTGATCGCCGGCTCGTAACTTCCCGCATCAGGCGGCGCACCGCCTCGCCCGATGCTCACCCGCGTCGTCGTTTTCCGGATGGTGTCGCGCAGGTACACGTTCGCGAGAGCACGTGTCTCGCTGCGCCCGTCGGCAGGGCCGGCCAGCGGCGCCGTGGAGACGAACGCCACATCGTGGCCGTCGGCGCTTACGGCCGGAGCGAAGCTCTCGCCGCGAGAAAGCTGTTGACCTGAGGCGTCAAGGCTGATCCGGGCGAGCGTGTTGCTCCGCAGTTCGTACGAGTACACATCCTCGCCGTTGCCATTGAGGTCGCCGCCCACGAGATCGGGCGAGCAGGATCCGAACACGACGGCACGGCCGTCGCTGCTGATCGCCCCATCGCGGCTCGGCGCGGGGCTGGTGCCCGACACGATTCGCGTCGTACCATCCTCGCGATCGCGCAGCACAATCGTTCGCCATGCGGTGGTTCCGGCAACGGATGGGATCAGTCTTTCGAAGACGACGAACCGTCCGTCTCCGCTGATACGGGGCGCGCCGTTCGAGGTGTGGGTATCGGAGCTGAGGCTCTCGAGTGTGACCGCTCCTGTTTCACGATCCAGCACGTAGATGTCGCTGCTCTGGTTCGTGTCCAACTCCACGAGCGGCGCGTACGAGGCAAAGGCCACGTACCGGCCATCGCCGCTGACGGAGATCGATGAGACCTCTGCAGGGCCGTTGTGACGATCGGCCTGACGCACCGTCACCCATTTGGCGGTCTCAGACTGCGTGACGGCCGCAATCGCCAGCAGCACGACGAGGACGGCGCTGCATCTGAACATGCCGCCTCATGTGCCGCGGACCGCGCGCACTTCCCTCGCGACCTGACGCCCGACAATGACGGCGCGGTCCGTCTCGAACTCCGGCGCATTGGGCACCGCGTGGACGCCGGTACCGCGACGCCTGGCCAGCGCGGGGAGATCGACACCGTCGAGTTGCTCGATGATGTGCTCGAATTCGTGCGCGAGCAGCTCCTCGCGATTGCCGCCGGGCGCGATGTGCACTTCGGCCAGCAGACGGCCGTCGCCGCCCCGGTGAATGCGCGTGCTCGCGGCGTATGGCCGGCTGCCGCTCATACCCGTGTGCTCGACGGTGACGATCAGACTCGCCGCGCCGATTCGGGCGCACTGACGCCTGAACGTCGGCGATGCCCGCAGCATCGCCGCCGCGGCATCGCGCAGCACGTCGGGAGCGATGATGTTGGAGGGAAGCTCGTCACTGCGTACCGGCCAGACGCCATCGTCGA
>JAICSD010000108.1 GCA_025937075.1 Vicinamibacteria bacterium
CATCGGCACACGGTGACCACCCGCGGTCAGGGAGATATCCAGGACATCACCGGCGTCGTCGTGCGCGCGGTCAGCGAGTCGGATCTCACCTCAGGGCTCGTGACGGTGTTCGTCGTCGGATCGACGGCCGCGCTGACGACGATCGAATTCGAGCCCGGCGCGGTGGCGGATTTCAACCGGCTGTTCGACGAGCTCGCGCCGCGGGACGCGGAGTACGACCATCATCAGCGCTGGGGAGACGACAACGGCTCGAGCCACGTCCGTGCCGCGCTGCTCGGCCCCTCGCTGACGATCCCCTTCGTAGACGAGGCGCTCGCGCTCGGCACGTGGCAGCAGATCGTGCTGGTCGAATTCGACACGCGCGGACGCAAGCGCGAAATCGTGATGCAGGTGATCGGGGAATAGCGTCAATGCCGCGTGAGCGCTGGGCGCGTGTCAATGCCGGCTGAGCTGATGTCGAATATGGCATAACGGACGCAGAGGGTCCTGTCGGTCCGCGGCGCGCGCATGCGTTCAGCCGAGCGTCTTCAACAATGCGTCCGCGGCGACGTAGTCCAGCAGCTCCGTGCCTTCCGCGAACCAGCGGCAGATCGGGTCGAGGACGGTCTTGGCCTCCGCCGGGCGCCCCACGGCCGCAAGGAAGTTGGCGTACGCGCGGCTGGCGCGCAGCTCGTGCCAGCGCGCCCGCTGCGCGCGCGCGATCTCGAGCGCGCGGCGGTAGTTGGCTTCGGCTTCTTTCGGACGGCCCGACGCGGACAGGAGCTCGGCCAGCAGCCGCTGCTGTTCGCCGATATAGGCGTGCTGGTCGGTCTCGATCGCGATCATCTCGGCTTCGCGCAGCGCCGCCCGGGCGTCCTCGAACCGGCGGGCGCGCAGCAGTCCCCCGGCGTAGAGCGTAAGGTAGTACGGACGCAGCAGCGCTGATCGGGTAATCGTGTGCGCCTTGAGCGACTCCCGCATCTGCTCCACGCCGCGATCGAACTCTCCGAGCTCGACGAGCGCGCGGTCCCGCAGCGGGGTCGCCCACTGCAGCTCCTGCGCGATGCCGCGCGGCTCGCAGATCGCGACCAGTTCATCGTGCGCGCGGATCACCTGGTTCGGCTCGCGGCGCGCCAGGTGCACGAGGGCCTCGAACAGCAGCGCGAAGGCGAGCGGCTGCGGGTGCTCGAGCGCGCGCGCAGCCTCCACGGCCTCACGCACGTACCGGAGTCCCTGATCCGGATACCCGCGCACCGTGAACGTGCGCGCGATCTCGCAGCGGCAGAATACGCCAGGGTCGATGCCCGTCTCCCAGACCCGCGGGTTGTGGAAGCCGGGATCGTAGAGCGCCAGCCCGCGTGCCAGGTGCGTGTGGCTCTCCTCGATGTCGCCGAGATGAAAGAGCGCGGCGCCGAGCGACCACTCACCGATCATCTGCAGGTTCGGATCGCCGAGCCTCTCGAAGAGCAGCTGCATCTCGAGGGCGGTGTCGCGCGCCGTCGTGAGCTCGCCGGAGACGACGTGGTGCGCCGAGAGGCCGATGAGGACCGGCACGACGCGACGCGGATCCTCCACCTTGCTGCACAGCTGCCGCGCCCGCGCGTACGCCGCGCCGACAGCGGCAACGGCGTAGCCCTGACTCGTCTTGATGGCCAGGCCGTACGTCATCTGCAGGTCCAGCTCCGCGGCGGCGCGTGCGGCCGTGTCGGGCTCATGGTCGAGCAGCGCGAGGCCGCGCTGCGCGAGGCGCGCGGTCTCGTCGTGCGCGTAGAGCCTCGCGGCCGCGCGCGCGGCCTTGTTGAAGTACTCGGCCGCCCGGAGCGGCTCCCGTGCCGCCTCGAAGAGCAGCGCGATATCCGCGGCGCCGTCGCAGACGTCGCATGCCGCCCGCGCGACGAGCTGCTCGGCGATCGCGCGGCTGAACGCCACGCGCCGCGTGATGCGGAGCGATTGCGCGAACGCTTCGTGGTACACCTGGTGCGCGAAGCGGTAGTTCAGCGTCAGCGCGCGCCCCGTGTATTCCGCTTCCCCGACGAACCGGATCAGCGCGTGCTCACGCTCGAGGCGCTCGAGACGATCCTCGACGTCCTCCTCGGCGAGCTGCAGCACCGCCGCGACGATCGCCGAGTCGAAATCCATTCCCTGCACCGCCGCCGCCGCGAGCAGCCGGCGGTCCGCATCATCGAGGCCGTCCATCTTGCGCTGGATCAGACTCCGAACCGATTGCGGAAGCTCGCGCTCGAGCACGGACAGATCGCCGGCCAGCACCCAGCGCCCGTCGACCTGATGAAGGATCCGACGGCGCCGGAGATCGCGCAGCAGATCGGTCATGAAGAGGGGATTGCCGTCGGTGCGGCGCGCGATGAGCGCAATGAACCCGTCGGGAAACGTGTGGTCGGGAAACTGCGACCGTACGTAGCGTTCGATGGACGCCGCGTCGAGCAGCGTGGGCCGAATCTCGCGACACTCGCCGCGCGCGATCAGATTGTGCGTCAACGGCAGGAAGGGATGGCGCGCCTGCGCCAGCTCCGAGGGTCGGCAGGTCGCGAGCAGGAGCACGCGCATGCCGGTCAGCCGCGGCGCGAGATATCCGATCAAGTCGGTCGTCGACGGATCCGCCCAGTGCACGTCGTCGAACCACAGGATGACCGGCTGAAGCCGGCCGAGCTCCTCCAGGAGCGCGGCGATCTCGAACTTGAGGCGTTCCTGCGAGCCGCCCACCGTGTCGGCGGCAAGGCGAGCGGCAGACGAATCGCTTTCCGACGGCGGCATGATCTGCGCGTACCAGCTGGGCGCGAGCGCGCGCATCACGCGCGACAGGTTGCCGAGCTGCTCGTTGTGCGCCAGGCTGTCGAGCACCTCGAGAACCGGCAGGTACGCTTCGCTGCCGGCGAGGCGCTCCGAGCAGCGGCCGCGGCCCACCCGGACGCCCGCGCCCGACTCGTCGAGCTCGCGGAGGAACGCTTCGACGAGCGTGGTCTTGCCCAGGCCGGCTTCGGCGGACACGACCACCAGGCGACCTTGGCCGCGCTGGGCGCGCTGGAAGACGCTCCGCAGCGTGCTCAGCTCGGCGTCGCGGCCGACGATGTGTGAAGGCCCCGCGGCGGGCCGCGGCGAGACGGCGACGTTGGACAGCGCGACGGCGATCGACGAATCGTGCGCGAGCGCGAGGCGATACATCACCTCGCTCGCGCCGGGGCGCAGCTTCGGATCCTTCTGCAGCGCTTCGATGATGACTTGCTCGATCGCGCGCGGGACGTCCGGGTTGAGCAGCGCCGGCGGCTCGGGGCTCTCGTAGATGAGCGCATGCAGCGTTGCCATCTGCGACTGGCCGGTGAACGGATGGCGTCCGGTGACGAGCTCGTACAGGAGCACGCCGAGCGCGAACACGTCCGCCTCGGATGCGGCAACGTCGCCGCGCGCCTGTTCCGGCGCCATGTAGCCGATCGTTCCGAGTACGACGCCCGCTTCGGTCACGGGTCCGGTCAGCCCCGCCGCGATGGCATCGGGCTGCAGACGGGCCAGGCCGAAATCGAGCAGCTTCACGTACTCATCCGGCCTCACCATCACGTTTTCGGGCTTGATGTCGCGATGGACGATCTGGGCTGCGTGCGCGACCGCGAGCGCTTCCGCAATCTGCCGCCCGATGCCGATCGCACGGCCGAGCGCGATTCCCTCCTCGGCCACGCGGCGAAGCGTCGATCCTTCGATCAGTTCCATCGCCACGTAGCGGTCCGTGCCGTACGTGCCGGTCTCGTAAATCGTGACGATGTTCGGATGATTGAGAGAAGAGGCGAGCGTCGCTTCACGGAGGAGGCGATCCAGCGCGGTCTCGTCGTTCACGAACGCGCGCCGGATCACCTTGACCGCGGCTTCGCGGCCGAGGCGGCGATCGGTGGCGCGGTAGACCTCGCCCATGCCGCCGGCGCCGAGCTGAGCGATTATCTCATACGGACCGACACACGCCCCGGAGGAGATTGCCATGAAGACGGTCTGATTATACGCGTCGCACGGACGGTTCCCGCCGGCGACCACGTCATCGCGGCGGTGATGCGAGCGCCGCGCGCACTTGCTCGACGCGGAACACGGTGAAGGTCCCGGCGCGCGCGTCGGCAATCGGCGCTACGGGGAACAGGCGGATGAAGCGCTCGAGCCGATCGTCGCGCACCGCGAGCACCGTTTCCGGCGATTCGCTGCTCAATCCTTCGAGCACGTCCTCGGCCATCGGGATGTTCGTGATGCGGTTCGCGTCCGCGGCAGCGCGCAACGGCGCCGACAGATAGAAAACGAGCGAACCGACGCGCTCGCCGACGACGAGCACGCGTGGCGGCAGGATCCCTCCCTCGTTCAGCATGCGCGCGAGATCGCGCGACGTCATCCACGCGGCCATTCGCGGCGCGACGAGCACCATGAGGATCGAAAAGCTGAGGGCGATCGCGGCGGCCGTGCTCGTCATGAAGCCGGGCAGCGTCGCGGCGCGCCATGCGCGGACCGCAGGAATCAGGATCAACGGGCTCGCGATCATCGCACTGAAGTACGCGAGGCGTGCCGACGGCGCGAACAGGCGGTACAGCACGAACGCGGCGACTGCCGGCAGCAGCAGCGTGAACAGCAGGCACACAGCGGCCGCCCATCGTTCGGTTCTCGCGGGTTGCCACGTGATCGCAAGGTAGTCCCCGATCACGATCGCCAACGCAGGAAAAACGGGCAGGACGTACGTGATCAGCTTCGATTCGGCGGCGCTGAGAAACAGAAGGCCCATCGCGGCCCACGCGATGAGAAGGATTGGAAGCGGCCTCGTGCGGTTGCGCCACGCGCCTCGAATCGCTCCCACGAGGTACCCCGTCCACGGGAGCGTCCCGCCAATGACGATGGGGACGTAGTACCACCACGGACGTCCTCCGTGCGGCTGCGTTGGCGTGAGATACGCCCGCACGTGACGCTCGACGAAGTAGTAGTGCAGGTAGCCCGGGTGCGCATCTTCCATGGCGATGTACCACGGCGCAGCGATCACGGCGGCAATCGCTACACCGACGGCCATCGCGGCCGCGATGCGCCAGAACGATCCGCGATCCGCCGCCGCGAGCCCCAGACCGAAGATGCCCGTGAACACCATGCCGACGAGACCTTTGGTGAGGATCGAGAGGCCGAGGCAGACGCCGATGGCAATACCCCAGCGTGCAGGCCGGGGCGATCGCGCGGCGTGGAAGAGGCAGATCGCCGCGCCGCACATGAACGGCACGAGCGCGACGTCGTGCACCGCCACCTGGCTGACGCCGAGTGGAAGGAGCATCGACGCGTACACGATCCCCGCGAACAGCGCCCGCTGTCCATCGAAGAGCGTACGGGCGAGCGCCGCAACCGCAAGCATGCCGAGCAGCCCGAAGACGAGCGGCGGGATCCGGACGGCGATCTCGCGCATCCCGAACAGGCGCAGCGTCAACGCTTCCGTCCAGAAGAAGAGGATGGGCTTGTCGAGGAACGGTTCGCCCAGAAACGTCGGCGTGACGTAGTCATGGTGCAGCACCATCTCCTGCGCAATCGCGGCGTGCAGCCCTTCGTCGGGATCGAGCAGCGGCAGCGAGACCAGGAGCGGGACGATGAGGAACACGGCCGCGAGCCCCGCAAAGGCAAGTCGAAGCGGGAGAGTCGCCGCGGGCGCGGACGTGCGGGGCATGCAGTGCGATCTTACCGCGGCAAGTCGACCCCCTCGCGAGGCGTGAATCGAAGCTCGCCAACCAACGGGTAATGATCGGAGCCGTAGCGATCGTCGGCTCGGTGGTATGTGAAGTGCCACCCGGGCGGAAGCCTGACGAAGAAGTGATCGAGGCGCAGCACGCCGAACGTCGGACGTGTATCGGCGCCGTCAACCGGTGCGAACCGGCGCGCGATCGCGCGGTAGGCAGCGTCCGCGCGGCCGAACCAGGTGTTGAAGTCACCCCCGAGCACCATCGGTTCGTCGTCGAGGGCGCGGGCGAGCGCCTCCGCCTGACGCGTGCGTCCCGGCTCGGAGAAAATCCACAAGTGATGGCCCACCATGTTCGTCAGGTGCGCCGTCGCGAGCCGGACCGCTTGTGGTCCGCCGCGACCCGGAATCCGGACGCTGACTTCGAGCGCGATACGGCGCTGGCGTTCGAACGGAAGCTCGAACGCGGCAAAGCCGCCGAGGGGCACCGAGGCAAGAACGGCATTTCCGCGGTCCTCCTCGTCGGATTGCCCGCCGTTCCGCATCGACGGTACATAGAAGAGGGCCAGGTCGAGGCTCTCGGCCAGGGAAAGAATGTCTTCGGTCGAGGAGTGCGCAATACGGCCCGCGCCACGCATGGTCCCAGGCACCTCGCGCGGAACCGCCGCACCTCCCCGAACCGTTTCCTGCAGCAGGAGAACGAATCGGGTCACGCGCCGGCCGCTCGAGAGCCGTCCGGCGCGGAGGTCCCTCACGAACGCCCGGATGTCGCCGCCGCCCACGTGAGTGTTCCAGGTGACGACCGTGAGCATATTGGAAGGTAACTCGGCCGTTCGATCGGTCTGACGGATCACGGGCGGCCCTACACCCGCGCACCATCGCGCGGACTCTTCCCGTTCGTCTGCATTACCGAGATAGCGCCACTCGATCGTTCCGCGGGGATCGGCACCGCACGCCATCGCCTGCGGCGCCGTCACTGGCCGTCTGCTACTCACACAGGCACTGATCGCGGCCACTATCGGCAGCAGGAGCCACACGCACGGCAGCAGTCGCGAGCGCACGGAATCATTGTCGCTGGTGCGCGGCGTGCATGCAGATGAGGCGTGAAACCGGGGTTACCTCTGCTGTTGACGATGGCGGCTGCTGCATCGTCTGGTTGCGGAAGTTCAGCGACCACCAGCACCAGCACTGCCCCGACGCCGACGCGCTGCCAGATGTCCATCTCCGCGAACTCGTCGAGCTTTGGCGCCGACGGGGGAACGGGCACCGTGAGCATCGGCGTCGCGCGCGAGTGCACGTGGTCGGCCTCGAGCCAGGAGAACTGGATCCAGATTGCGTCCGGCCAGGAAGGTCAGGGGAACGGCACGATCACGTTTCGAGTCGTCGCGAATGCCGATCCGGTGACGCGCCGCGGCACTATCGCCGTCTCGGATCAGCACGTCGACATCAATCAGACGGGGGTGCCCTGCCAGTACGACGTTGCCGCGCCTGGCGCGGTCGTCGCGGCGGCCGGCGTACAGGAAACGATCGACGTGCGGACGCACCAGGCGTGCTCCTGGACGGCGGCGGCGAACGCGGCCTGGGTCCAGGTCGATCCGTCGGCGGGTCGCGGAAATGGCGGGGTGAGCATCACGGTCGCCCCGAACACCGGGCCCGAGCGGACGGTGATGCTGACGGTTGCGCAGACGCAGATTCCGCTCAGACAGATGAGTGCAGCCGCACCCGCTCCGACGCCAGCGCCGCCGTCGCCGGCGCCCACGCCCACGCCCGAGCCGACCCCGAGCCCCACACCGACACCGACGCCATCGCCGACACCGACGCCATCGCCGACACCAACGCCTACGCCACCACCCCCGCCGACGCCAGAGCCGAGTCCCGGGCCCGAGCCGACGCCCGATCCTGGCGTGCGCATCGATGGAACGATCGAACAACTGTTCGGCGACTGCCCGTCCGTGTGGTTCACCGTCAAGGACACGCTCGTGCACACCAGCGGGGACACGAGCTACTCGAAGCACGACAGCTGCGAAGAGCTGCGCAACGACCGGAAGGTTGCCGTTGACGGTGTGACTCGCACGCTCCTGGGCCGCACGTTCGTGGACGCCCAGTCGATCGACATAGAGAAGAAATGATGATGAAGCAGATTGCCGCCACGTGTGCGCTGCTCGTTTGCGTTGCGGCGCCGGTCGCCGCTCAGCAGACGCCCAGCGACGTGATCTCGTTTCTGGTGACGAATCAATCCGTGGAGACCGGAGATTTCCAGAAGGACAAGGCGGCGGCGGAAGCAACGAGGGACACGATTACCCGCGCGCTCCTCGTGAACCTGGCGAGCGTGCCCATCGCCACGTCCTCCAGCGGATTCGTGTATCGCCTCGATCCCGAGTTGGGGACGATGGGACGCGTGAGCGACAGCTTCGGGACATTCTTCATCGAACGCGCCTCGACGAGCGGGCGTGGCCGCATATCGGTCGGCGCTTCCGGCAGCACGACGGCGTACGACCGGCTCGATGGCCTCAACCTGCGTGATGGAACCCTCATCACGACCGCGAACAAGTTCAGCGACGAGGCCGGGCCGTTCGACACGGAGGCGCTGACCCTGAAGGTCCGCACCAGCACGCTCACGATCTTCGGCAGCGTCGGCGTGACGGATCACTTCGAGATTGGCGGCGCCGTGCCGCTCGTCCAGCTTCACCTGGAAGGTTCGCGAATGAACGCGTATACCGCGTGCCGCGCGCCGGGCGACTGTCAGCCTCCGCAGCAGGTCGTGCAGGCGAGCGGCAGCGCCGACGCGAGCGGAATGGCCGACACGGCCGTGCGCGCGAAGTACACGCTCGTCAGCGCGCCGGGCGCGGGGTTCGCGGTCGCGGGGGAGCTGCGCCTTCCAACCGGCGACAAGGCGAGCCTGCTGGGCGCGGGCAAGGCTGCCGTCCGCGTGATGGCGATCGGATCCGTCGAAAGCGCACGCGTCGGATTCCACGCGAACGCCGCGATGGTGAGCGGCGGCATTTCCGACGAACTGGATGGCGGAGGCGCTCTGACCGTCGCGATCTCGCCGCGCGTCACCGCAACTGGCGAACTGCTGATGCGCCGCCTTTCGGACCTGCACGAAGTGATTGCCGTCTCAGCCCCTCACCCGACGAAAGCGGACGTCGATACGCTGCGCCTCGTACCGGGTGACAAGGTCACCCTTCTGTCGAGCATCGTGTCCGGGATCAAATGGAACGTGCACTCGACGATGGTGCTGACGGGACAGGTGCACTGGCGGCTTGGCAATGGCGGGCTGACGGCGCCCATCACGCCAACGGTTGCTCTCGATTACTTGTTCTGAGGCTGTTGCACGCGCGCGCTGACGATCTGCCAGTCGGTGCCGGCTTTCGCGAGCTGGAACGTCCAGTTGCGCGGCTCGGTCCGCGAGTTGCCGTTGCCGATCTTCGGCGCCCATGTCGCGGAGCCGGCGCAGATCGCGCGTGCGGTGATCCCGTGGACATCGACATCGCAGCGTTCCAACGATACCTGTTGTGAAGCCAGCCCATCGAAGGCCCGCGACAGCGCCGATCGGTTTACGGCGGGCCAGACTTCCTGCGCGGCGGAGGCATCCAGCCGGCTGTACGCCTCCGCATAGCGATCCAGAATCCCGCGCACTGCCGCATCATCCGACGGGCGAACGGAAACCGGATCAGGATTCGTGTGCTCGAGCTTCGGCGGCAGCGCGTTCAAGTCCGGAAGCGGCGTCGGCGTTACGTTGCGTGCTTCGACGGGAACGTCGCGTCTCGGCTGCGAAGTCAACGGCGGCGGCTCGAGCGGTCCCGTCGACTGTGCCACCGGAACATCGATACCGCTCGTCGCGGCCGGCAGCGGATGCGGCGACGGTACATCGCTCGCCTCGGGCCGCGGCTGACTGGGTTCGAGGGTGGGCGGCTGCACGTCTGGCTGCCGTTCGCGCGCCGGCAGCGATTCCACCATCGTTGCTTCGACGGTCTCGACCTGAACGTCCGCCGAGTCGCCGAGCACTGGAGCACTGACGGGCGCCGCGGCGGCGGCGGCGCTCGGCTCATTGGCCGCCACAACGGCGGCCGCTGCCGATTGCGCCGCCGCGTCGTCCTGTTGAGGTGAACGGTACAACCAGTACGTTCCCGCGCCTGTGGCGGCCATCATCAACGCCGCCGCCGCGATCAGCAGTCCATGGATTCGGCGTTCGGCAACCGGAGCCTCGAGCACTGGCACCGCTCCTGGATCCGGCAGCATCAGTTCCGGCTCGATGGCCGTGATCTCGATTGACGGAGTTGCGATGAGTGCGGCGGCGGCTGGAGGTGTTCTCGTTTGGGCCAGCTTCGCTTCGAGTGCCGCAATTTGAGGCAGCGCCGGATCGAGGAGTCGCGCTTCCGTGAGCGCGTCGCTCACCTCGTCGGTATCGCCATTCGCAAGCGCATTCTCTGCGCGCACGATCAAGCGGTCGAGGCGACGCCTGCGCATGCGCACTTCAAAGCTCTGCCACTCTCCGCTGTTCACGTACGGAGCGGGACGAACCTGCTGGCGCGGGTCTTCCACGGTCAGCCCAGCTTGCAAAATGCGGACCCGCGTTCCGCGCGCGCATCTCGTATCTCTCGCGCATCTAAAGATGCGCGCCACTGAAGATGGGCGCTACATGACCACGGGTCGCGAGGTAAAGAGCGGTTCAGTTTCCTTGTTCAACAACACCCAGAGTCCGTACACGCCTACCGCGGTGCCGAACGGGATGTGAATGAGATGAATTGCCGAGAGGACGATGCCGAGGATCCGGGCCCACGGGCGATGCTTCAACAGGCCGATGCCGGTGACGAGACCAGGCACCGACAACATCAGGAGAAAGATGACCAGCGCGGTACCCGCGATGCCGATGACCGGCAGCGCGATCGCGGCGTCGTGCGCATCTGCCGTAGCGCCGACGATCCCGGTCGCGAGACCGAAGGCGAGCATCATGAACACGGCCACGACGATGCCGAGCGCGCTCAGCACGATGTACAACACGCCGAGCACTTTGACGTGAGTGTCCATCTTTAGAACGGGGGCGCGCGCGTGCGCGCTCCACTATGGTCCTGCTCGTCCTCAGGCGCGCTATTCGCCGTCCTCGGTCTCGTCTTCGTCCTTGTGCGTCGCGACGTTGTCGGGGTCGACGTCCTCTTTATGCGTCGCGACGTTGTCGATGTCGACGTCGTCGTCCTGCGCGCGCCAGTCCTCATCTGCATCGTAGAGGCGGCCGACGGGACGCTCTTTGATTGGCCCGCGTGGTCCGCGATCGCTGCGGTCCTTGTGCGGCTTCCGCTTGTGTTTGGGCGGGGCGTCCGGTC
>JAICSD010000327.1 GCA_025937075.1 Vicinamibacteria bacterium
CGCCCGCCAGCAGCGACGCCAAGAAGAACGAATAAGGAGATCGGGGACAACTGCACAACTACACAACCTCCAACTGCTCAAGGCAGCAGTTGGGAGTTGGGAATTTCGGTTGTGTAGTTGGTAGTTGGTAGTTGCGTAATTGCGTAGTTGTCTATTTAGCCACCGGATCCAGCATCCCGCGCAGATACTCCGTGAACGGCTCGCGCAGGTCCGGGCGGCGGAGCGCGAAATAGACCACGGCTTTCAGGAATCCGAGCTTGTTGCCGGTGTCGTGGCGTACGCCTTCGATCCGGCAGCCGTAGATGGGCCGCTTCTTCAGCAGCTTCCGCAGTGCGTTCGTGAGCTGGATTTCGCCGGTGCGATCTTTCTCCCGCGCGGTCTCCTCGAGCGCAGGGAAGATATCGGGTGTCAGCACGTAGCGGCCGATGATGGCGAGGTCCGACGGCGCTTCGCCGCGCGGCGGCTTCTCGACCATGTCGTGAATGCGGTAAACGCCGGGCCGGATTTCCTCGGCATCGACGATGCCGTAGGAGCTGACGCTGGCAGCGGGAACCTGTTCGATCGCGAGAACCGGGCCGCCGAGTTCCTCGAACACGTCGATCATCTGCTTGAGCGCAGGCGGATCCGCATCGATCACGTCGTCTGCCAGGATCACGGCGAACGGCTCGTTGCCGACGAGCGGCTGCGTGACGAGAACGGCGTGGCCGAGGCCGAGCGGCTCTCCCTGCCGCACGTACGAGACGCTGATCAGGTTCGAGATCTTCCGGATCTCTTCGAGGAGTTCGGTCTTGCCGCGCGCCTCGAGAAACGTTTCCAGCTCGAAGGCGACGTCGAAGTGATCTTCGATCGCGTTCTTGCCGCGGCCGGTGACCAGGATGATGTTGTCGGCCCCTGACGCGAGCGCTTCCTCGACGCCGTACTGAATGATCGGCTTGTCCACGAGCGGCAGCATCTCTTTCGGCTGCGCTTTCGTCGCGGGAAGGAAGCGTGTGCCGAGTCCCGCCGCAGGAAACACCGCCTTGCGCACCGCGTGCGTCATGCCCGCGATCATATAGGATTTATCGATGCTCGACCCTGCCTACCTCCGCGATCGCATCGAGGAGTTGCGCGCCGCGCTGCGCCGTCGCGGCCTGGATCCGGAACCGCTGGTCGGGCCGCTGGTCGAGCTGGAAACCCGTCGTCGCGCGCTGATCCCCGAAGTCGAGACGCTCAAGCGCGAGCAGAACGCGTCGAGCGCCGAGGTCGCGCAGGCCAAGCGCGAAGGGCGCGATCCGTCGGCGATCTTCGCCGCCAACAAGGAGCGCGCGCACAAAATCAAGCAGCTCGAAGCAGAGCTCGAGGACGTCGAACGGCGCCGCCACGACGCGATGCTCATGGTCCCGAACGTGCCGGACGGCTCCGTCCCCGTCGGCGCGAGCGCGGCCGCGAACAAAGAGGTGCGCCGGCACGGAGCGCCGCGGTCGTTTTCGTTTCCGCCCAAGCCGCACTGGGACATCGGAACGGGACTGGGGATTCTGGACTTCGAGCGCGCGACCCGGATGTCGGGCGCGCGGTTTTCCGTGTTGATGGGCGGAGGCGCACGGCTTGCGCGCGCGCTCATCAATTTCATGCTCGATCTCCACACGCGCCTGCACCGCTACACCGAAGTCGAGCCGCCCTTCCTCGTCAACGCCGACGCGCTGCGCGGCACGGGGAACCTGCCCAAGTTCGAGCAGGACCTCTTCAGGATTGCAGGTGACTGGGATTTGTTTCTGATCCCGACCGCGGAAGTGCCGCTGACGAATCTGCATCGCGGCGAGATCCTCGACGGACGGGAGTTGCCACTTCGATATACGGCTTACACGCCGTGCTTCCGAAGCGAGGCGGGCTCCTATGGTGCGGACGTCCGCGGACTGATCCGGCAGCACCAGTTCGACAAGGTCGAGCTCGTGAAATTCGCGACGCCGGATTCGTCGTACACGGAACTCGAAAAGCTGACCGCGGACGCGGAAGAAGTCCTCGAGCGCCTGGAGCTGCCCTATCGGACGATGCTGCTTTGTACCGGGGATATGGGCTTCGCGTCGGCGAAAACGTATGACATCGAGGTCTGGCTCCCGAGCCAGGAGACCTATCGAGAGATCTCGTCGTGCAGCAACACCGAGGCGTTCCAGGCGCGCCGCGCCAACATCCGTTTCCGCGCCGAGGGCACCGGCAAAGCGGAGTTCGTGCACACGCTGAACGGCTCCGGGCTCGCCGTCGGCCGCACGTTGATCGCGATTCTGGAGAACTATCAGGAAGCGGACGGATCCGTCACGATTCCGACCGCGCTGCGGCCGTTCATGGGTGGAGAAGAGCGGCTGACCGCCGGAAGCGGCTCCCCGGTCGCGTGACCACCCTCGGTGTTGATCGGTCTGGCCGACTCGCCAGGCCCGGCCGCTACCGGCGGCCGCGTTTCGAGGTGACCCTCAAGAGTGCGTCGACGAGGGCGTCCGGCGGCACCGGCTTTACGAGACAGGCACGGAACGCGGGCGACAGCGCATACTGGCGTTCCGACGGATTGCGGTACGGCGCGAGCGCGATGACAGCCACATCGCCATCGCGTCCCGATGGCGCGAGCGAAACATGTTCGAGCAGACGGCCGCCATCCTCCTCCGCGAGCGTCGCATCCACGATCACTGCAGCAATCTCCTGCGCGTTTTCCGCGATCGCGTCCAGCACCGCGACTCCGCCCGCGGTCGAGTCGGCCTGAAGCACCTCGGCGCCGTACTGCTGCAGCGCCACGGCCATCATCTCGCGGCTGTCTTTCTCGCGTTCCACGACGAGCACTCGAACGCCGTGCAGCATCTGCTCGGTCGAGTCCTGCGAGAAGGTGTTGCGCGCCGCCTCAGGCATGACCGGAAGTCTCACCGTAAACGTGCTGCCGACGCCGACGGTGCTCGTGGCTGATACGGAGCCGCCGTGCAACTCCACGAGCTGCCGCACGAGCGGCAGGCCGAGCCCGAGTCCGCCCTGGCGCCGGCTCGCTGACGCATGCGCCTGCCGAAAGCGCTCGAACATGTGCGGCAGGAACTCTGGATCGATTCCGATCCCGGTGTCGGAGATGATGATCTGCAGCGCCTCGTCCGTGCGATCGAACGCGATCCGGACGTGGCCGCCGGGCTCGGTGAACTTGATCGCGTTCGACAGCAGGTTCCAGATAATCTGCTGAAGCCGATCGGGGTCGCCCGCCACCCATGTCTCACCTACCGACAAGTTCGGTTCGATCCGGATCTCCTTCGCGAGCGCGGTGGGCGCGACGACGTCGAGTGCGGCCTGCGCGACGGTGAGCACGTTTACGGGCTGCACGTCGATGCGGAGCTTGCCGCTCATGATGCGCGCCATGTCGAGCATGTCCTCGACCATGTGCATCTGGGCGACGGCGTTGCGATCGATGACTTCCAGCGCGCGTCGTCTGAGCGCCTGGTCCACGTCGCGCGCCAGCAGAATCTTCGTCCACCCCAGCACCGCGTTGAGCGGCGTCCGGATCTCGTGCGAGAGCGTTGCGAGGAACTCGTCTTTCGTGCGAAGCGCATCCTCCGCGACCACGCGCGCGAATTCCGCCGCCTCGATCTGATGCCGCAGCTCGCGTTCCGTCGCCACGCGCTCGGAGACGTCCTCGATCGACGTGATCGTGCCGGCGACCCGGTCGTCGATCAGCAGGGGCGCGATCCGGGCCGTTTGCGCCGGTTCGGGGGCGTCCGCCCTCGCGGGGATGAGGAACTTGTGAAACGTGTAGGCCAGGACGCGCGACTCCCCGGCCAGCGCGGCGCGGTAATGGGCTTCGAATCCGCGGAGCGCGATCTCCGGAAAAACGTCGAACAGGCGCCGGCCGACGGCGGCGTCGGCTGCGACACCGGAGTGCTGCTCCAGCCAGCCGTTCCAGCTGCGCACGCGCAGCTCGGCGTCAGTCGTGAAAATGCCCTGCGAGGCGAGGTCCTTCAGCCACCGGAGCGTGGCGGCGCTCAGCAGCTCGCGATCGTCTTCCGGGTTCACGAGCGCGCTTCCCACTGTTCGACAGCCTGAATCAGGCGATCGAGAGAGGCCACGCTGAGGACGATGACGAGATATCCGGTGACCTCGGCCTCCCGCAGCCGGAAGCCGGCGTGCACGACGAGCGCGTATCTGAGCCCCTCCCGGTTGACGATCAAGGACTTCAGAACGGCCTGCAGCGTGTCGAGATTCAGTTGAGGAACGGAAAACGAGACCTGCACCTGCAGGATGTTGCCAAAGGTCCCGAGGCAGGCGTTGAGGAGGATGTTGCCGACTTCGGTCAGGACTTCGCGGGCCGAGGCGTCGAAGGGGAGCGGCAGGGGCGGCTCGTTCGTGAGCAACTGCTTCAGCATGCCCGCTGCCGAGTAATCGAGCACGAGCAGCGCATCACCCGCGACGGGACCGGAGAAAATCTGGTGGACGCTCGCAACCTGGTCCGACACGAGCTGCCTGAGGGCGCTATCGACGGCCGAGATCGGATGCACCGAGACTTGCGGCACCTCGAGCACCACACGATGCCCCGTCAGCTGCGACAGCGACGCGGCCGCGCGTCCGAACCCGATGTTCAGCAGTTCGATCAGCGCGTCGTGCTGCGAGGCGGTCAAGTCCATCAGGATCGCCTTTCGAGTGCCGAGGAGACGCTGTCCACGATCTGCTGTGGTCCGACCGGCTTGTTCAGGAAGGCCACCCCGCCCGCATCGCGCACGAGGTCCTGGGAAGACGTTTGCACGTCGGCCGAGACGACGATGATGCGCGCCGCCGGGTCGAGCTCGCGAAGTTTCGCGAGCACCTCAAGGCCGTACATGCCCTTCATGACGAGGTCCAGCAGCACGACGTCGGGCTTGTCGAGAGCGTAGCGTTCGAGTGCCGAGAGCCCGTCTTCCGCTTCGACCACATCGTATCCGGCGTGCTCGAGCGCGCGCCGGGCGCTGCGGCGCGCGAGCGCCGAATCATCGACCAGCAGCACTTTCGGGTTCATACGCGTTCCATGATTGCGGCCGCCATGCCGTCGAGCGGGACGACCTCATCGGCCAGCCCGGCTTCGACGACGGCCCTGGGCATCCCATACACTACGCAGCTCTCCTCGGCCTCCGCAAGGATATTCCCCCCGCGCGATTTGATCCATCCGGCGCCCTCACGCCCGTCAGATCCCATCCCCGTCATGACGACGCCGAGCACGCCGCTACCGAATGTCTGCGCGGCCGATTGAAAGAGAACGTCCACGGAAGGGCGATGCGCCGTGTCGAGCGGTGTGAGATCCAGGCCCGTCGTGATGCCGGTCCGGTTCCGCCGGAAGACGAGATGCCGTCCCGCAGGTGCCAGATACACCGTGCCCGCCCTCACCTCGTCTCC
>JAICSD010000091.1 GCA_025937075.1 Vicinamibacteria bacterium
AGCGCGACGCCGAGGTAATAGCGCGTTTCGGCATCCGTCGTGTTCCTGGCGTACGCCGCTTGGAGCCAATCCGTCGTGCGGCGTGCTGCGTCGCCTCCGGCGTCCGCCCAGCCGAGCGCGACCGCGAGCCGCCCGGCTGCCTCGAGCCATGCCGTACTGCGCGGCTCGCGAGCGAGGGCCGTCTCGTACCTGGACATCGCTGCGAGGCGGCGCCCTTCGAGTTCGTCCGTGGTGCCGTCCTCGATCGTCCCCGTCGATTTCGCGTCGTTGTCCGTCGGCCCGAGTCGAGCGCTGGACGCGGACGTCAGATCGAACGTGTTCTCAGTGTGGCGCAGGAAAACGTGACCAGCCGAATCGGTCAGATCGAACGTCACTGGCACCGTGTCCACCGTCACCTCGCGTCGCCAGACATCCCGCGGCGAGAGCGAGACGGACTGATCCAGAAAGACTGCGTCTCCGCGGTGCACGGTCACGTGTGCATCAGGCAGATCGCGCGTGACGTCGAGCGCAATGCGCACAGTGCTGCCGGACGCCCGGTCGAGATGGACGACCGCATCCTTCGTCGCGCGCGTAATCCCGCCGAGATCTCGCACCGGCAGCCAGGATTCCGAGAAGTGGACGGTCTCCTGCGGTTCCAGGAACGCGTACGTCTCCTGATTGCGGAACAGTCCCGACTGCAGCTCGACATACGCGCTGTCATCGTCGGACAGCGCCGTCCGCCAGTTGGCTGCCTCGCGGTCCCATCCCCACGACCAGACCTTGTGGACGGGCAGCTGCGCCGGAGACGTCACCGTCACGGTGCCGCTCTGCGTGTGCGGGTGGTAGACACCGACGAACCCCTCGCGCGTCTCGTAGGTGAACAGAGAAACGGGACCGTCGGTCTGGTTGTGAATGATGCTGAGATCGCGACCCTTGCGATCGATCGGCCACGGCTCGACCGCGGTGAAGCCGTGCGTGGCCATCAATTCCGTCGGATAGACGAGGTGCGAGTCTTCCCATGCCTGCACGCCCGCGTTCGTCCACCAGTAGTAGCGGTGGCGGACGTCCGATTGATTGTAGAGATCGACCTGCTCGTCGAGAACTGTGCGTCCCGGCTGCAACTGGAGCTCGACGCGCCATCGTGAGCCGTACACCTGATCGGTGTTGCCGACAAAGATCGATCCGCTGCCGTCGGCGTTCTGGTTCGTCGCGAAATCCACGGGCGACATCGACATCCAGTTGTGCGACACCGGGAAGTTGAACTCGACGCCGAATGCTGCCCACGCGCCGCGGTACCCGATCAGGGCCTTCTTGATCGAGGAGTTCGCGTAGAACATCTCTCGTCCGTTGCGTCTGTCCAGACAACTGTAGATGTGGCCGCCAAGATCCGGCAGCACGGTGAGACGAAGGTATTCGTTCTCGAGATGCAGCGCGCGCCAGCGGACGACCTCACGCTGGTTCGTCAGCGCATCACGAATCGCATAGGGATAGTTGAAGCGGCCGAACGTGAAGAGATCGAACGGCGGATTCGGGTTCGGCGCGCCTTCGGTGTAGGTTGGCAGCTCGATGACGTCCTGCCAGACGCGCACCGCCGAGGTGCCTGGCGCCGCGCGCAGCGCGCCCGCGAGCGCAACAGTCAGCAACCCGAGTACGCCCAACCGCACGGGCGTCATTCTAGTGGAAACGCTGTCACGACGGATCTCGCCGCACACGCGAAGACCAGAGGCGGCGGTAAGATCAGAGCCAATGGGAGGGCTTGAATGCCTGAGAGGATGACGCGCTTCTTGTTCCTCGTGGGTGCGGCTGCAGGGTTTCTAATCGCGCCCGCCGATGCCGCTCAGCAGGTCACCAAGCCGGAGGTCGACGGCATTCGCAATCTGGCGCGCCTCGAAACGACCGTCGCGTGTGCCGGCGCCACGACCGCCGATTCCATGCCCGACATCAAGAAGATGGGCTTCAAATCAGTTTTCAACCTGCGCCTCGCGACCGAGCCCGGCGCAGACATCGCCGGTGAAGAAGCCGCGGCGGAAGCGGCAGGGCTCAATTACGTGCACGTCCCGTTCACGCCGAGCTCGCCCGATGTTGCATCCGTCGACAAGTTCCTCGCCGCGATCAGGGACCCAGCGAACAACCCCGCATTCATTCACTGCTCGGGAGGAAACCGCGCGGCCGGCTTCTGGCTGATCAAGCGGGTGCTGGTCGATCACTGGGACATCGATCGTGCCGTCGAGGAGTCCGAGGCGCTCGGGCTCGACGGCAAGGGCGAGATGAAGCGCTTCGCGCTCGACTACATCAAGTCGCACGGCCGGCCGTAAGCGGCACTATTTGGCCACGTCCGTCGACGGCAACGCGAACGCAACGACCTTCGATCCCGGTGGTGAGACCAACAGTCCGTCGCCGCCTGCGGCGACCACCACGAACTGACGCCCGTCGCGGCCCAGGAACGTCATCGGCGTCGCATGGGCGCTCGCGTCCAGGGTCGTCGTCCACAACTCGGCGCCGTTACGCTCGTCGAAGGCATGAAAGCGCCGGTCGATCGTGCTGCCGATGAAGATCAACCCGCTCGCCGTGACGATCGTGCCGCCGATATTTGGCGTGCCCGTCTGCGGGATCCCGCGTTCCGCAAGGTCGTCGAAGACGCCGAGCGGCACGCGCCAGACGATCGACGCGCTGTTGACGTCGACGGCCACCAACTCGCCGAAGGGCGGTGCCGAGCAGGGCACGCGCGTCTCGGGATTCCAGAATCGTCCGATCGGCTTGCCCCACGGCGTCGTCCGCTTGTACTCCGCTTCGCCCGGCGCGGGATGCTCGCGGCGCTCCAACCGGGCAACCTGGCCGAGATTCATGATGTTCGTGAACACCAGCCCGTGCACCGGATCGTAGGAGAGGCCGCTCCAGTTGCCGCCGCCGAGCGTGCTCGGAAAGGTCACCATCGTCCGGTCGCTTTCCGGCGGCGTGAACATCCCTCGCGTGAACATCCGGTGCTGCTTCCACAAATCCTGGCAGTAGCCCGCGTGCTCAGGCGTGAGGTTGTAGAAGTCCGCCGCGGGATCGAATGTGGTCCGCGAGAGAGGGGGCGGCGCGAGCGGGAAGGGCTGTGTGGGTGACGTCGCCTCGCCAGGCACATCCGACTGAGGCACAGGCCGCTCCTCGAGGCCGAACAGCGGCGCGCCGGTCTCACGATTGAAGATGAACAACAGGCTCATCTTCGTCATCTGCGCGACGGCGGGAATTCTGCGGCCGTCTTTCTCCACCTCGATCAATGTCGGTGCGGCCGGAACATCCCAGTCCCAGATGTCGTGGTGAACGAGTTGCTGGAACCATCTCAACTTGCCCGTTGCGGCATCGATGGCGAGCAGGCAATTGCCGTACAGATTCCGGCCTCTTCGATCGCCGCCGTAGAAATCGGCCGTGGGCGATCCCGTCGGCGCGAAGACGAGGCCGCGATCGACGTCGACGGTCAGGTACGACCACGCGTTCGTGCCCGAGCGGCTCTTCCAGCTCTCGCCTTCCCACGTATCCATGCCAGGCTCGCCGGGGCGCGGTACGGTGTGAAACGACCAAATCAGTTTTCCGGTGCGCGCGTCCCATCCGCGAATGTCGCCGTACAGTCCCCTCGCCGGCTCCCCTTCTTCGTTCGCGCCGCCGGTGATGACGATGTCCTTGTAGATGACGGGCGGGGTGATCAGCTTGAACTGACCGTCTACGCCGTCGCGAACGCCGCGCTTCAGATCAACGCTGCCGTTCTCGCCGAACGACGCCACGAGCGTGCCCTTTGACGCATCGACCGCGATCATGCGGCCATCGCCTGCGCCCGAAAACAATCTCGGCGGCGTCTTCGCGTCGCCGGGCCAGTATGCGACGCCGCGGCGGCTGACTGGCCCGGGCGCGCCATACTTCCATCGGACTTTTCCCGTTTCCGGCTCGAGCGCAAAGATCGTCGACCCTGCGGTGACGTACATCAACCCGTTCACGACTGTTGGCGTGACCTGGAGGTCATGCACGCCCGTGTCGAACGTCCACGCTTCGCGCAGCTTCGCCACGTTGGCGGGCGTGATCTGCGTCAGCGGCGAGTAGCGCTGCGCGCCTGGATCGCGGCCGAACGCTCGCCATTCGCCCGCGCCGTTGCCCGGCGCCGAACCGACGAGGGACAGCGCCAGCACCGCGACGCCCGCGAGCAGTGATTTGGTCATGGTCATTGTCCTGGCCGCGCTATCTTCCTACAATCCGCTGCCATGCGCAGATTACTCCAGCACGCGGTACTCATCGCGCTGGCCGCCGCGAGCCTCGCGTCTACGCGAACTCCACAGGAGCGCCTGCTGGTGCTCGAGCGTGTCCGCATTATCGACGGAACGGGCCGGCCCGCAATCGAGCACGGAACGATCGTCATCCAAGGCGATCGCATTCAAGCCGCCGGGCCGGCGGAGGCCGTTACCGTTCCGCGGAACGCCGAACGGATCGACGTCGCGGGCGAAACCGCAATCCCGGGGCTGATCGATCTGCATTTCCACATCGAGAACGACCCCAGGCTCGCGCTGCGACAGCTCAGTCACGGCGTCACGTCGTTCCGGGATCCGGGCCAGTGGAACGACAAGTTCGTCGAGCTGCGGCGGATCATGGCGGCGGATGGCCTGCCAGGCCCGCGGATCTTCACGGCCGGTCCGCACATCGATGGCGAGCATCCCGCATATCCGGCGGATTCCGTTGTCGCGCGCGATCCGGAGGAAGCGCGTCAGGAAGCCGAGATCAACGTCCGGAACGGGGCGACCGCGCTGAAGATCTATTTCCGTCTTCCGTTCGCGAGCGCAAAGGCCGTCATCGACGTCTGCGAGGCGCATCACATCCCCTGTACCGCTCATCTGGAGATTCTCGACGCGCGCGAGCTGATCGAAGCGGGATTGCACGGCATCGAGCACATCACGTCCTTCGGCACGAGCATCGTGTCACGCCGCGACGCGCAGGTGTACCGGCAGGCCGTGCTTGCCGACAACAACGCGCGGCGCTTCGGTCGATACAAGCTGTTCGCTGGTGCGGATCTCGATGGCCCGGAGGCGCGTGCGTTGTACGACGTCCTGAAGGCGCGGAGACCGTGGGTCGATCCCACGCTGGCCGTCTTCGAGCGGCGCGCCGGGCGGCCGGTGGAGGGCGCGACGCCCGAGCAGGTTCCGACGATGGTCGATGGGTTCGCGAAGATGAAGACCCTTACGCGCCGCGCTGCGCTGGCTGGCGCCCGAATCGTCATGGGCGGTCACTCGACCGTGCCGTATGCCGCGCGCGGCGAAGCGCCGTGGCGCGAGCTGGAGCTGCTCGTCGAGAGTGGGTTCACGCCGCTCGAGGCGATCACTGCGGCGACGAGCACCGCTGCGGGGTTCCTCTATCGGGGTGATGATCTCGGCGCGATTCGGCCCGGCTCGTACGCCGATCTGGTCGTACTTCGCGACGATCCCTCGCGCAACATTTCGGCGGTCCGCACCGTCGAACGGGTGATGGTCGCCGGGCGCTGGGTAGACCTTTCCCGCTACCGCACGTACTGAGAGGGGTCTGACCCCGGAAGCACCGGGTACGGGGTCCGACCCCGGTCGTCGGTTTACGTACTCGGACGGGGCGCGGGGGTCAGAGCCGCCGGTCACCAGCTCAGCCGCTCGATACCCATTGACACCCGATCAGCGGACGTCAGTAAATAGCGGGTCGCTCTCGGGAGGAGCTCTTTCATGGCGTCCACACGCACGTTTCGATTCGTCCTGTCTTTGATATTGCTGACGATTGCGCTGCCGCTCGCGGCGCAGACGACCTTCGGCACCATTCGCGGCACCGTCTACGACCCGCAGCAGAACATCGTCCCTGGCGCGACCGTCGTCGTGACCGATGAAGCCACGGGCGTGGCGCGCGAAACACAAAGCGACAGCGCTGGGCTCTTCGAAATTCCGAACCTGCGCTCCGGCACGTACACGGTCACTGCGACGCTCAGCGGGTTCAAGAAAGTGCAGCGTACTGGCGTAGTCCTGCGCCCCGCGGCGGTCGCCCTCGTGGACCTGCGTCTGGAAATGGGAGGGCTCGAGGATCTCGTGACCGTTACGGCCGAAGGACAGAACAACATCACGCTCGACAGCCAGGCGATCGAGCGCGGGCTCGACGAGCAGCAGCTCCGGGATCTTCCGCGCAACAGCCGCGACATCCAGGACTTCCTCACGCTCGACCCGAACGTCGTCGGCGGCTTCGACAGCATTCAGTTCCTCGGCGGGCGTACCTACGGCGCGTCGTACATCCAGGACGGACAGCCGTCGAGCGCTGGCATTTTCGGTGAGCTGTCGAACGCGGCGCCTGGGCTCGACGCGATTTCCGAAGTGCAGGTGCTGTCGAACTCGTACAGCGCCGAATACGGCGGGCTCGCGGGCGTCATCGTCTCCACGAAGCGCGGCGCGAACCAGTTCCACGGGACGTCGTTCTACGATTTCAATTCGAACGAGCTGAACGCGCTCACCTACGCGCAGACGCTCACGGGGGTGTCGCGCGACGATCCCAACTCCGATACGCACGAATATCGATACGGCGCCAGCCTCGGGGGGCCGATCGTGACGAACCGCACGTTCTTCTTCGGCAATTTCGAAGGCAGCCGCCTGAAGCAGTTGGGCGGCGGCAGCCAGGCGATCGTGCCGACCGCGGCGATGCGCACCGGCGACTTTTCCGCGCTGGGCTTCATCATCCGGGATCCAACAACCGGTGAGCCGTTCGCGGGCAATCGGATTCCTGCCGACCGACTCGACCCCGCGGCGCAGCGAATCCTGCAGATGTTCTATCCGCTTCCCAACCAATCGAACACTGCGCAAGGAGGCTACGGCACGTATCGCCAGATTCTCCCGCTCGACCGCAACCGCGATCGCGCGGACGCGCGAATCGATCACGAGCTGACGACTCGCGATTCCATCTTCACCCGCGTGAGCTGGCAGAACCGCGATCCGGATGCATTCACGTTCGAGAGCACTGGCGCGAACGGCGGGGCCGGCCTGACGAACCTCGGCATCCTCGATCGCAAGTCCAAAGCGTTCACTGTGGCCACGGGATGGACGCGGATCTGGTCGAACAACGTCGTCAACGAGTTCCGCGGAGGCTACAGTCTCGACTCGCGCAACCGCCGCAGCAACTTCATCGCCGGGGACGTGGGCTCAGACCTCGGGATCGAGATCCCGCCTCTCGCCGTCGACGCTCCGGGATTTCCGCAGTTTCTCTTCTCCGGCTCGAATCGGCCGTCGAACATCCAGGATCAGCGACAGAACACGTTTCGCGATCTGCGCCAGTCGTCGTTCTCGCTCAGCAGCAGCACGACGTGGCTGAAGGGCACGCATTCGCTGAAAGGCGGCGGCATCTACACGCGCAACTGGGCGAAGGACGGCTACTCGACGGGCGCGAACGAGTCGAAGGGCCGGTACGACTTCAGCGGCTTTGCGACGGGGAACGCGTTCGCGGACTTCCTGCTCGGGCTTCCGAACCAGGCGCGCGAACAGCGGAACACGCGCGGCAACCTGCCGATGGACACGTTCTCGAACGACTGGGCCGTGTTCCTGCAGGACGACTGGAAGATCAAGCCGAAGCTGACGCTCTTCCTTGGCTTGCGCTACGAAGTCGTCGGCGTGTTCATCGATCGCAACGACATCTTCGCGAACTTCACGCCGACGGACCAGGGCCATCACATCGTGCCAACCGCGGCCATCGGCGACCTGCTCCCTCCGGGTGCGGTTGCGCTGAACCGCACGCAGCTCGCGGACCAGTACGATCTCGGGCGCGGCCTGATCAAGACCGACCGCAACAACTTCAGCCCGCGCGCCGGATTTGCCTATCGTCTGGACAACAGCAACAAGACCGTGCTGCGCGGCGGCTTCGGCATCTTTCATCCCACCGGCGCGGCGCAAGGCGCGCGCGACATCATGTCGCGCAATCCGTTCCGGTACAACATCACGAATCGGCGTCCGACGCTGCAGCACGGATTCACGACGGGTACCGTGAGCGCATCCGAAAGCTTCGGCAACGAAGGCATCCAGCTCGATCTCCAGAGTCCGGATATTTATCAGTACAACCTGACGCTCGAGCGCGAGCTTCCCGGGAACATCGGCGCGCGCGTCAGCTACATCGGATCGACGATGCGGAAGCTGCTCGTGCAGCGGGACTACAACACGGTGCAGGCGAGCGACGTCCCGCTGGGCAACGTCGACGAGGATCCCGAGGCCCACGCGAAGCTGCCGTTCCCGCTCTACGGGACATTCATGGACATCACGCAGAACAGCGGCGAGGGACAGTTCAACGCGCTGCAGTTCGAGCTGCAGCGGCGATTCAAGGGCGGCCTCGCGCTCAACGCCGCCTACACGCTCGCGGGGTCCGACAGCAACGCGCCCGACAGCGGCAACAGCACGATCGGCGTCGTGCAGTTCGATCCGTACGACATCGAGAAGGACCGCGGTCCCGACCCGAACGTCGTCAAGCATCGCGTCGTCGTGAACAGCACGTGGGACATTCCGGTCGGCCACGAGCGGCGGTTCGGGGCCGAGATGCCCCGCTGGGCGGACGCGGTTGTCGGCGGCTGGACGATGTCGACGATCTTCCAGGCGCGATCGGGACCGCACCTGACGCCGTTCTTCACGTATGGAACCGATCCGGTGTTTCCCGCGAACACCGGCCGCGCGCTCGACGGCGTCGGCCTGTTCGGCGAAGCCTGGCGGCCAGACGTGGTGGGCGACCCGAACATCGGCGGGTCGCGCGATCAGTTCTTCGACCTGACGGCATTCAAGCTGCCCGCGGACGGCACGCTGGGCAACGCGAAGAAAGGCAGCCTGAACGGCCCAGGGACATGGATCGTGAATCTTGCGTTCTACAAGGACATCTTCCGCGGACACGGCACGACCGCGGAGTTCACCGTGCTGCTCGATAATGCCTTCAACCACCCGCAGTTCTTCGTGCCCGATCTCGGGACCGACGGCTTCGCGGATCTGACGGACTTTTTGATCAACGGCACCGCCGATAATGGCACAACCGCGGTGCTCGGCGCGGACAACGTCGGTAATTCGGAAGGCTTCTCAGCAGGCCGCGTGATTCGTCTCGGCCTGCGGCTGCGGTTCTGATCTGGCGGCCCTGAAAGGGCCGCGTGTGTCATGGCGGGCCTTTCAGGCCCGCGTGAATCATTGAACCTGCCTCAGCGCCGCTTCCGCCGCGGCAACCGTCTGCGGCGGCGTCGGCCCGCTGCCGTCCTGGACCTGGTTGTAGATGCGCATCAGCTGCGCTGAGAGCGCGCTGAGGCTTTCATCCTTCACGCTCGTCAGCCGTTGCTGAATCTTGACGACGGCGTCATAGAGGCGCTTGGACAAATCGAACTGCTGCTGCAGCGCGGCCGCACCGCTCTTCACGCGCGGATCCATCCGGACCGTCAACGGCTGCGTGTAGCTCTTGCCGTCCACCGTCAGGCGCACGGAATAGGTGCCGGGCACGACCCACGGCCCCTTGGGATCGGACGCCGTATCGTGGGGCGTCGCCGCGATCGGATAACTGCGCGCGACACCGGAGGGCGGCGGGTAGTGAAGATCCCACACGAACCGGTGCACTCCTGCCGCTGCAGACAGGATGCGTGACGGCCGCATCCAGTACGCCGGCACTTCGCCCTCATCTTTCAGCTCGATCGGCTTGTCATCGCTCGCATACCGCCGGATTACCTGCCCGGCTCCGGCGAGCATCTCGAGCGTGACCACGCCTGCCGAGTCGTGCTGCAGGTAGTAGTTGAGAATGGCGCCGTCAGGTGGATTCTCACCCGCAGGCTCGTCGGGCGGCAGCGGCGTGTCCGTGTTCTTGTTCCAGTCGAATCGGGTTGCCGTCTGAGGCTTGAAGAGCACGACGGCCGTGGTCAGCGTCTCTGGCGCGACCTGCCGCAGGGGCGTGATGTCGTCGAGAATCCAGAATCCGCGGCCATGCGTGCCGACGACGAGGTCGTCGTCTTTGATGACGAGATCGCGAATAGAGGTCGCCGGCATGTTCCCGCGCAGCGACTGCCAGCGATCGCCATCGTCGAATGAGACGTACACCTCCGTTTCGCTCCCCGCGAAGAGGAGACCCTTCTTCTTCGGATCCTCCTTGACCGTGTCGACGATCGCGCCGTCCGGAATTCCGCTCGTGATGTGAGTCCACGTCTTGCCGCCGTCGCGGGTGCGGTAGATGTGAGGGCGCAGGTCATCGAGCCTGAACGTGTTGATGGCCGCGTACGCGACCAGCGGGTCCGTGTGCGACGCGTCCATCATCGACACCTTCGCCCAGGGCTTCAGGTCCGGAGGTGTGACGTCCCGCCAGTCTTTGCCGCCGTCTTCCGTCACGTGGATCAGCCCGTCGTCCGTGCCGACCCAGATGCGATTGACCGACAGCGGCGACGGCGCGATTGTGTAGATGACCCCGCGCTGAGAGGGCTCGGCCCCTG
Source organism: Vicinamibacteria bacterium (assembly GCA_025937075.1). The sequence continues at coordinate 10,427 of JAICSD010000091.1, forward strand.
GCGTCCCCTTGTACTTGCCGACGTTCGCGGGAACCTCCCATGTCTTGCGCGTCAGGTCCGGGCTGATTTGCGTCCACCCGTTGCCGCCGGTCGTCGTCTTCCACAGCGTGTTCGACGCGAAGTACAAGATGTGCGGGTCCACCGGCGAGAACAGCAGCGGCTCGGTCCGGATCGTCCGATAGTCGTCGCCGCCGCGTCCACGTCCAACGATGCGCGGCGGAACTTGTACGACTTCACCCGTTCGACGGTTGTACCTGGAGACCTTCCCTCCGTAGACGATATCGGGATCGAGCGGGTCCGGGGCGACGTAGCCGTACTCCTCGACGCCGACCGGATGCCATTCCCTGAACGTGATGCGGCCATCATCGCTGCGGCTCTGCACGCACGCGGAGCCGCTCTCCTGCTGGCCGCCGCACACCCGGTACGGAAAGGCGTTGTCGGTGCTGACGTGATAGAACTGCGCGGTCGGCTGGTTGTACCACGAGCTCCAGGTCTGCCCTCCGTTGACGGTGATCGTGGCGCCCTGATCCGACGCGATCAGGATGATGTCCGGGTCGTTCGGATTGATCCAGATGCGATGGTAATCGTCCCCGCCGGGTGCACCGCGCAGCGCACGAAACGAGCGTCCGCCGTCCGTTGACTTCCACGACACGATGCTCGCCGTATAGACGGTGTCGGGGTTCTTTGGATCGACCTTCACCTCCGCGAAATCGTCCCCGCGCGTGACGACGCGCGTGTCTTCGGTGACCTTGAACCAGCTCTGCCCCGCATCGTCCGATCGGTAGAGGCCGCCGGTCTCGCCGGATTCGACGGCCGCGTACATCCGGCGCGGATCGCTCGGCGCGACCGTGATACCGATGCGCCCCAGCCCTTCATCGAACGTCGGGAGTCCTTTCGTCAGCGGCGTCCACGTGTCGCCGCCATCAGTGGATTCGAAGAGTCCGCTGCCAGGACCACCGAATTGACCATTCTCCCAGGGTCCCTGGCGCGCTTCCCACCGCACTGCGTAGATGTGATTCGAATTCGACGGATCGAACGCGATGTCGATCCCGCCTGTGTTCTCATCCTTGTAGAGGATCTTCTGGAACGTGCGCCCGCCGTCGGTCGACCGGAAGATCCCGCGCTCCTCGTTGGGACCGTACGGGTGCCCGAGCACGGCAACGAACAGTCGATCGGGATTCTTAGTGTCGACAATGATCTGTGGGATCTGCTGTCCGTCGCGAAGGCCAAGATGCGTCCACGTCTTCCCCGCATCCGCGGACTTGTAGATGCCGTCGCCGGTCGAGAGGTCTGGCCGCTGCAGCCCTTCCCCGCTTCCGACGTAGATGATGTTGGGATCGGACGGTGCAATCGCGATCGCGCCAATCGAGCCGGTGGGCTGGTCGTCGAAG
>JAICSD010000219.1 GCA_025937075.1 Vicinamibacteria bacterium
CCGGGCCGCAGCCGTCCGAGAACCGCAAGCCACGTGGTGCTGTGGCCCGTCCACAACCACGGCGGCGCCCCGGGCTGCGACGTCAGCGGGACCCACAGGTCGGGCGATTCGCCCGCGGTGTCGCCGAAGAATCCACGAGGCGCCACGCCGACCACCGCGAACACGGTGCCCTTCAATCGAAAAGTGCGGCCGATCACCGACGGAGCGCGGCCGAACCGCCGCGTCCAGTAGGCGTCGCTCAGCACGGCGACCGCGTCCCCCGACGGCAGGCGATCGTCCGACGGCAAGAGCGTCCGGCCCGCGGCGCTCTGCGCGCCGAGCACGGTGAAATAGTTCCCGGAGACGTACTCGAGATCGACAGGCTCCGGCAGTTCGTCGATGGAGATCGCCTCCCGCCGCGCGGACGAAGCGGCGGTGAATTCCGCGAGCGCGGCGCCATCGTCCGCGAAGGTGCGAAAGGCCGCGAACGAGAACACCGGCTCGGCGACGTCGGGGTATACCGCTGTGAGCGAGATCAGGCGTTCGGCGTGTTCCACCGGCAGCGGCCGGAGCAGCACCGCGTCGATCACGCTGAAGATCGCGGTGTTCGCCCCGATGCCGAGCGCCAGCGTGAGCACGGCCGTCACGAAGAAGCCTGGAGACTTGCGCAGCGTGCGCGCCGCGTATCGTGCGTCGCGATACAGGGTTTCGATCGTCGTCTCCCATCCGACGTCGCGCGTGTAGTCCTTGACGGCTTCGACGCTGCCAATCTCGACGCGTGTGCGGCGGGTGGCCTGCTCCCGCGTCATACCGGCGCGCACTTTCTCGTCAATCGACGCGTCGGCGTAGGCACGGAGCTCTTCGTCGAGCTCCGCTTCCGTCCTTTGCTTCCGGAAGAGCGCGCTTGCGCCGCCGACGAAACGCCGCAGCCACGTCATCACAGCTCTCCGAGCGACGCCTCGAGAATTCTTGCAATGGCCGTCGTCTGGACCTCCCAGTCGCGCGTTTCGCGTTTGAGCTTCGCGCGGCCTTGCGCAGTGAGGGCGTAGTACTTCGTGCGGCGATTGTTCTCGGTGACGCGCCAGTTGCCCGCGATCAGGCCATCGCGCTCCAGCCGGCGGAGCGCAGGGAAGAGCGATCCGGCGTTCACCTGGAACACGCCGCGGCTGATCTGATCGAGGCGTACGCCGATGCCGTAGCCGTGCATCGGCTCCAGCGCGAGCGTCTTCAGGATCAACATGTGCAGCGTGCCCTGCACGAGGCCTGCTGGCTTGTTCTCGGGCGCCATGCGCCTCCAGTCATCTAGATAAACTAGAGGGAGCATACGCCTGTTGTCTAGATTGTCAAGACGAGTGGAATTCAGCGATACTGCTGCAGCACAAACGTCCGCTCCCGCTCCGCAAAGGAGGCAATGCCATGACCAGGCCATCAATTCGCTGGATCGTGTGCTGTCTGATCTCCTCCACATTGTCCCTGGCCGCCCAGTCTCCCGCGGCGGATCCCATTTCCGGCACGTGGACCGGTTCGATGGGGCCGAACGACACTGACCGCCATCCAATCACCGTCGAACTGAAGTTCGATGGAACGAACATTTCCGGATTGATCACCGGTCCGCCGTATCCCGGCGAGATCAGGAGCGGAACCTTCGACTCGAAGACCGGCGCGCTGACACTCGACGTCATCGTGAAAGACGAAGACAGCACGCGCGTCGTGTTCCAGGGCACACTCCGCGAAGGGACCGCTACGGGCCGCGTGCAGCTGCCGAACCAGAGCGGCACGTTCACCATGACGAAGAACGCTGCCGGCTCCGCGCGCCAGCGGACGCCCGACGAGATGAAGGCGTCGTTCGACGCGCACAAGGGAGATTTCGACTATTTGCTCGGCGATTGGGCGTTCACGGCCGACCACCAGGAGTACGGCAAGTTCCGCGGCTACTGGAGCGCCGTCCGTCTCGACAAGGGTCAGATCCTCGACGAATTCCGCATCGTCGACGAGAAGGACGAAACGATCTACGTGACGACCACGCTGCGTGCGTACAACGGCGCGCTCGATCGATGGGAGCTGGTCGGCATGGACGCGGGCAATGGGCTGCAGAACATGGGCACGGGCCAGCGCGTCGGGTCCGAGATCCACATCGAGCAGCGGTTCGGCGTCACGACCGACAAGCCGTCTACGATGCGGATTCGGTACTACGACATCCAGCCCGATCGGTTCTCGTGGACGGCCGACCGCTCGGTGGACGGTGGCCAGACGTGGACGGAGAAGTACGAGCGGATCGAGGCGCGGCGGATCGGCGCGTCACGTGCGCTGGGCCCGCTGGCGGTGCCGAAGAAAGCCGGTCAGCGCTGAATGAACTATTTCCCGGCCGGCGCCTCGCTGTTCGCCTTGCGCCACGCGTCTTCGGAGAGGACGTCGATGGCGCGCAGCTTCTTCGACGCGAGCTGCCGGTTCAGCCGGGGTAGCCGCTCGCCCGTCAGCGACGTGAACTGGCGGACGACCTCGTCGAGCTCGCGCGCGAGCGTCTGCGCGCGCGCGACCTGCTCGTCGGTCGGCCTGCCGTCATAGCCGTTCACGTCGCCGTAGAGCCCGCCGAGGTACTCGCGCAGCCGCTCCTCGCCGGTGATCATGCCGCCTTCTTTCGTGGCGACGATCTTCGACCGGATCGCGTCGGCGTCATCGGCAAGCGCCTTCAACTGCTGGCGAAGCGGATCGGACGCCTGGAGCTGCGTGCTGCGCGCGACCGCGGCATCGCGGACGCCGGCGATCGCATCGACGGCCCACGTCATGTGGTTCAACTGATCGGCGAGCTGCTGCACGAGCGCGAACTGCGCGCGGCGATCGTCGACCGTGTAGGTCGCGCGCGGATCGAGCACGACCTCGAGCTTCGTCGTGTAGACCTGCTGGTCCTTCGTCATCTTCACGGTGTAGGTGCCGGGCAGCACGCGAGGACCAATCGTTGCGCCGAAGAGGGCGGCTGCAGCGGACGGGACGCGCGGCGGCTTCAGCCGCATCGACCAGGACGCCTTGTTGACGCCCCGATGCGTGCTGCTCGTGGCGGTGCCGATCAGCGCACCGCCGGCATCGAAGACCTCTATTTTCAGATCGCCGAAGATGTGGCGCGTCTTCTGGTAGTAAGGGATGGACGCGGCGGCTGGCCGGCTCGGGCCGCTGTACGCGTTCTCGCCGTCAGGCCATCCGCCGAATGCCTGCAGGTACTGCACCGCGGGCCGGTTGGGCAGAAATGCCGCCGGCTCCTCCATCGTTTCGGGCGTGAGCGCGCGCCAGGGCGATATGTCGTCGATGATCCAGATCCCCCGGCCGTGCGTCGCGAGCACGAGGTCCGAACTGCGCGGCTCGATGACGAGATCGCGAACCGCAACCGACGGAAAACGGCTGCCCTTGTACGCCGCCCACCGATGTCCTCCATCGATGCTCACCCACAGGCCGAACTCCGTACCGAGGAAGAGCAGGTCGGGGTTGACGGTGTCCTCCTTGATCACGTGCGCGTAGCCGCGGACGCCGCTGTCGGCCGCGACGAGCGCCGTCCACGTCCGACCGAAGTCCGTCGTCCGGTACACGTACGGCTGCATGTCGCCGTACATGTGCCGATCGAACGTCGCGTACGCAGTCGCGTCTTGGTATCGGCCTGCCTCCACCCACGAGACGATCGGCGCCGCGCCGGCGCCCTTCACGTTCGCGGTGACGTTGGTCCACGTCTTTCCTCCGTCGCGCGTCAGTTGGACGTTGCCATCGTCGGTGCCGACCCAGATCACCTGGGCGCTTCTCGGCGATTCGCTGATCGCGTAGACCGTGGTGTTCATCTCGGCGGCGGAGTTGTCGATGGAGATGCCGCCCGATTCTTCCTGCTTCTGCTTCTCGGGATCGTTGGTGGTCAGGTCGGGCGAAATGCGCTCCCACGACTGCCCCTTGTCGCGCGAGCGGAACAGGAACTGCGCGCCCAGATACAGCGTGTTCTTGTCGGTCGGGCTCACCTGAATCGGCGTATTCCAGTTGAACCGCAGCTTTTCTCCGTAGCGCGCGTACGGCTTGATCGTGCGGACCTGGTGCGTGTGCCGATTCACGCGGCCGATTTCGCCGCCCTGCGCTTCGGCGTAGACGTAGTCCGCGTCGGACGGGTCCTGCCACATCCAGAAGCCGTCGCCGCCGTACATGTTCTCCCACTGGGCGTTGCCGACGCCGCCCGGGTACGACGAATCACCGACCCACGAACTGTTGTCCTGCAGGCCTCCATACACGTGGTACGGATCCGCGGCGTCGACGCTCACGTGATAGAACTGCGACAGCGGCAGGTTCTTCATGTGCTCCCATTGGGTGCCGCCGTCGAGGCTTCGCCAGAGGCCGCCATCATCGCCGGCAAACATGACGTTGGGATTGCCCGGATCGATCCACACGTCGTGGAAGTCGCCGTGGGCGGAGTTTGCGACGGTGCTGAAGCTGCGTCCACCGTTGACGCTCACGAGGAGCGGGCCGTCGACCTTGAACACCTTGTCCGGATTTTTCGGATCGACGATCAGGTTGGCGAAGTAGAACGGACGCAGCACCATGTTCTGGCTCGCGTCCAGCTTCGTCCAGTGCTGCCCGCCATCATCGGATCGGTAGAGCGCACTGTGCGCCGATTCGATCATCGCGTAGACGGTCTGGGGCTTCGACGGCGCGACGGCCAGCGCGATGCGCCCGTACGGTTTCTCGGGAAGGCCGGCGGCGCTGCTCGGCAAGAGCTCGGTCCAGTGATCGCCGCCGTCGGTCGACTTGAACAGTCCGCTCCCCGGTCCGCCGGATCGGAACGTCCACGCCTGCCGGCGAAAATCCCACATTGCTGCGTAGATCGTGTCGGGCGCCTGTGCGCTGGCCGACAGCATCGCGCACCCGGTGGACGCGTTCGCCCCCGCCAGCACCTTGTTCCACGTCTTGCCGCCGTCGGAAGTCTCGAACACCCCGCCGGCGCTGCTGTCGTTCCACAGGTGTCCGGTTGCGCAGGCGAGCACGTGATTGCCGTTCCGCGGGTCGATCAGGATCTTTGCAACGTGCTCCGAGTCCTGCAGGCCGGTACTCGTCCAGTTCTCTCCGCCATCGGTGGATTTGTAGACGCCGTCGCCTACGGAAACGCTGTTGCGCACCCAGCTCTCGCCGGTTCCCGCCCATACGATTTGGGGATTCGAGGGGTCGACGGCAACGGCGCCGATCGATTGGACCGGCTGCGCGTCGAACATGGGCCGGAACGTCGTCCCGCCATTGATCGACTTCCACACGCCGCCGCTGGCGGAGCCGACGAATACCGTGATGCGGCCGTCCTGTCCGGCTGCGGTCACGGCGGCCACGCGGCCGCTCATCTCGGCGGACCCGATGTTGCGTGCTGCGAGACCAGAGATTGCGCCGGAATCGAACCGCGCCGGCCGGTTGCCGGCGCTCTGTTGTCCGGCCGCGTCGGTCCATGCCAGGGCGAAAATCGCGGCCGAGCACGCGATCAGTGCCTGCAGACGGCGCGAAGTGCAACGCGGTGTGCGCATCATCACTGCCTCATCGTGAACACCGAATCCGGGATGTCAACGTTGGCTTCAATGGTGTCGTAGGTGATCTTGGCGCGCGCTTGCGGATTGCGCTTTGGACCCGACTCGATCGAGAACGGAAAATAGACGCCGTTGACCAGCTTGTACGATCCCAGCTCGGTGACGCTTTCGCGAACCGAACCGCGGATGAACTGGTGTGTCTCGATCCGGATCTCGAGATACGTGTCGGGATCGAGGTCGTAGTACACGAGGTCGCCGTTCTTCAGCGTGACCTTCAGCCGGTACACCTCGTCACCATCGACGGCCTCTGTGCCGAGGTACTCGATCGTGTTGCCCTTGTCCTTCGCGTCGATCAGCGGACCGTAGAAATCCGCGTCCTCGACGAGGTCGCGCAGATCCTCTTCGCCCAGCAGCTCCGGATCCTTGCGGCCGGAGAACGGCGAGATCTGCCAGCCGACCGAGCCGTCGTACGCCTGCACTTGCGTCATGTTCTGAATGGTCAGGGTGACGCGAAGGTGGTCCGGCACCTTCGCCTCGCGGCCGAACGCCGCCGAGAAATCCCCCGACTGGAGGCGGCCGGTCATGCGCAGCGACTTGATGGCTTTGATCTTGTCGATCCCGCCCTTTGCCGCCGTGTTCTTCGCGACCAGTTCGTCGGCGGTTTGCGCGGAGGCCACGGTCGCGCAGCAGAGGATTCCAAGCAGGACGCCCGGTATGTGACGCATGGATGCAGCCTCCGGGCGAGAGTATATAGCGCTGCGCGCGGTCTCACCCCTCCCGCAACACCGCCGCCGGATCGATGTGCGATGCGCGCCATGCGGGAAGCCAGGCAGCCAGCGCGCCAACGAGCGCAAGGACGGCGCACGCGCCGATCAGCGTCGCGGGGTCATCGGGTGTCAATCCCCACAGCAGCGTTTCGACGAATCGCGCCGCCCAGACGCTGACGAGTGCCCCGGCGACGACGCCTCCGCCGACGAGCCATGCCACCCGGCGCAGCACGAGCCGCGCGACGCCGGCGGGCGCGGCGCCGAGCGCCATTCGGATTCCGATTTCCGTGCGGCGCCGATGGACGGCGTACGACGTCACGCCGTACAGCCCGAGCGCCGCCAAGAGCAGCGCCAGGCCTCCGAAGAATCCGGAGAGCGTCGCGACGAGCCTCTCCTGTGTCAGTGCGGCGTTGACGAAATCCGACAGCGAACGGAACGTCAACGCGAGATCGGGGCTCACACCAGCAATGGCGATCGTCAGACTCCGCGTCAGCGGTGCAGCGGACGCGGTATTCGAGCGGACAATCAAGGCGATCGACGGCAGCGCGAAGTCTTCGTTCAACTGCGCCAGCGGGATGTACATCGTCGGGGGAACGGGCTCGCGCAGATTTCGATACACGGCGTCGGCAACGACGCCCACGATCTCTCTGGGCGGGGGCGGCGGCTTCCTGATCCCTGGAACCGCTCGCTGCGTTGCGGTCCGCCCAATCGGGCTCGCGCCGTTCAGAAACCTGCGTGCGAACGCCTGATTCACGATCGCGACGAGCGGCGCACCCTTTCGATCGCGATCCGTGAACTGCCGGCCCTCGAGCAGGGGAGTGCGAAGCGTCGTGAGCCAGTCCGGCGTGATGGCGTTCAGGAAGACCGAGCTTTGACGTCCTGCGAGCGGCGGCGTCCCCGGGACGTCGATCATGTTGTTCCAGCCCTGACCGCTTACCGGAGTGATGACCGAGAGCGCAGCGCCAGCGACGTCCGGCAGCGCGCGTGCCGCGTCGTGCACGCGCTCGTACGTCGCGATGCGCTCCTCCGGAGCGATCGCCGCGCGCTGCGAGTTGATGTTGACGACGAGCACGCGCTCGCGGTCGAAGCCGAGCTGCAACGCTGCAAGCGAGGCAAACGTGCGGACGAACAAGCCCGCGCCGACCACCAGCACGACGGACAGCGCCACCTGGGCCACGACGAGGCCGTTTGCAAAGACGCTGCGGACGTCGCCAACCGCGCCGCGCGCCTGTTCTTTGATCGCCTCCATTGGCGCGATGGCCGCGGCTCGAAGCGCCGGCACCGTTCCGAACAGCAGCGTCGTTGCGACGGTTGCGCCGATGGTGAAGGCGAATATCCGCCAATCGAACGACAGG
>JAICSD010000160.1 GCA_025937075.1 Vicinamibacteria bacterium
GACCGCATGTACGAGCGGGCCGAGGAGTTCCGCACGCTGCGCCGTGAGCTCGACCCCGACGGCACCTTCCAGTCCGACCTCGGGCGTCGGCTGCACCTCTGACCCACAGCTCCACACCCGACCTCCACGCACGACCTCCACACCACGATCCAGCTCGGTGTCGCAACCGTCTTGACCGCGATGAAGGCAGACCTGCCCGGCACGGTGAAGTTCATCTTCCAGCCCGCCGAAGAAGGCGCGCCTCCGGGAGAGGAAGGCGGCGCGGCGCTCATGGTGAAGGAAGGCGTCCTGCAGAATCCGCGGCCGCAGGCCATCTTCGGCCTGCACGTCATGTCCGAAATGGCCGTCGGCGACATCGGCTACACCGAAGGCCCTGCACTGTCGGCCTCGGATCGGTGGGACGTGAAGATCACCGGCCGCCAGGCACACGGCGCCAGGCCGGAGCTCTCGATCGATCCGATCGTGACCGCCGCGGAGTTCGTCCAGGCGCTCCAGACAATCCGGTCTCGAACGTTTGCGGGATCCGAGCCTGGCGTGATGACGATCGGGAGCATTCACGGCGGTCAGCGTTACAACATCATTCCGGGGGAGGTGACGCTGAGCGGCACGATTCGCACGTTCAGGCCGGAGATGAGCACGCTCGCCGAGGCTCGCCTGCGCGCGATCCTGAAGGGCGTGACCGAGGCGGCCGGAGCGACCGGAGAGGTGACACGCTACGAGCGGGGCGCGCCCGCGACGATCAACAATCCAGCGTTGACGCGTGAAGTCGTCCCCTCTCTCGAGCGCGTCGTCGGCAAGGACCACGTGAAGCCGATTCCACCCGCGATGGTGTCGGAGGATTTCGCGTTCTTCGCGAACGAAGTGCCCGGGTTCTACTACCGGCTCGGACAGGTGAAGCCGGGTACGACGTCAGGCGACCATCACACGCCGACGTTCCTGGCCGACGACAGCGCGATTCCGATCGGCATCAAGGCGATGAGCAACCTCATCGTCGATTACCTGACGCGCCACAAGTAGGCGCAGTCGCCGCCGGAGCATCAACGAACCTGCAACTGCCCGACCAGGAAATCGACGACGCGCTCGAACGGGTCGAAGCCCCATACGGCCGCCACTGACGGACGCAGGTTCGAATTTGCGTTGATGTCGTAGAAGACGCGGCGGCCGTCATCCGTTTCGAGATATTCAATCCCGCCGATGTCCAGGCGCGCAGCGCTGACGATGCGCTTGGCCGTCTCAACCGCCTCGCGCGGCACTTCCGCATACGGTACGAACTCCACTGGGGGCGCCACAGCCTGGACCTCCGGCACCTCACAGACGCCGGCTCTGTCGTCCGGGTTGCAGACGGGCGAGGGACAGAGGTTGAATCGCCCGTGCGTGATCACGCGCATCGCGTAGAGGAGTTCGCCACCCAGGAATTCCAGCCGCACGATACCGTGGTCCGGATCATGAGGAAGGAATTCCTGCAGCAGAAACAGGTTGTCCGGAAGCCAGACGTCAGGGTCCGCGCGGAAGATCTGTTCAATCTGTTCGAACGATTCTACGACCTGGATGCGCGCGCCACTGCCGCCCTGATCCGGCTTCAGCAGCGCAGGCCATCGCATGCGCCCTGTCTGTGAGCGCAGCGCATCGAGGTCGTTGAAGGTGATCGATCGCGGACAGTCGATTCCGAGCACGTGCAGGAGCGTCGCCTGTGCGCTCTTGCTGAGTTCGAGCGCGAACACGTCGGCGCCGTTCAGCACGCGGACGCCCTGGAGCTGCAACGTGCGCATGTAAGCGAGCGCGAGCGGAACCGCGCGCGTGTGCCCGCGCAGATACGCGCTCGGGCTGGCCTGGTTGAAGTAGAGCGGTGCCATCGGCGGGTCGACGTTCGTGAATGCGGCGTGCGCGACGTCGCACGGGACGAATGCGATGCCGCGGCGCTCCAGCGCGGCGAAGAGCGGCTTCTGCCACTCGGGGTGTTCGTAAAGTACGGCGAGGTCGGCTGGGGGGTTCATGACGATCTCTGAGACGCGTCTATTGTGGCACGCGTCTCATTAGACTTACGCTGAGGCTTGGCGCGCCGTAGCGCGAAGGCGGGTTGTCGGTTGCCGGTTGCCGGTTGTCGGTTGTTGGAGGTCGGGGTTCGGATCCGGGATCCGGGATCCGGGATCCGGATTGAGGATTCGGGATTCAGGATTCAGGATTCAGGATTCAGGATGAGGGATTAGGGATTAGGGATTCAAATGTGCAGAAACATAAAGACGCTCGCGAACTTTGAACCGCCTGCGACGGACGACGAGATTCGCGCGTCGGCGCTGCAGTTCGTCCGGAAACTGAGCGGGACGACGAAACCCTCGCGCATCAATCAGGTGGTGTTCGATCGAGCCGTAGACGAAGTGACGGACGCCGCACGCCGGCTCATCTCGTCGCTGACGACGAGCGCGCAGCCCCGCAGTCGTGAAGAGGAAGCGCGCAAGGCGCGCGACCGTTCACGGGAGCGGTTCGCATGAGCGAGAAGGTCGTTGTCATCACCGGTGCGAGCGCGGGCATCGGCGCCGCGGCGGCCGAACTGCTGGCGAGCCGCGGCATGAAGGTCGTCCTGGTGGCGCGCCGGAAGGACGCGCTCGATGCGGTTGCCGCGAAGTGCAACGGCAACGCGCACATAGTCGTGGCGGACGTCACGGATCGCGCCGCCGTCCATCGCGTTGTCGATGCCGCCACTCAGCGGTTCGGCCGCATCGACGTCTGGATCAACAACGCGGGGCAGGGCATCACGCGCATGCCGTCCGAGCTGACGGACGAGGACGTGGACGAGATGATGCGCCTGAACGTGAAGTCCGCGTTGTATGGGATGCAGGAAGTCCTGCCGCACTTCAAGTCGCGCAATGACGGGCACATCATCAACGTGTCGTCGATGCTCGGGCGTGTTCCGTTCGCAGTGTTTCGATCCGCCTACTGCGGAGCGAAGCACTTCCTGAACGCGCTCACGATCACGATGCGCGCCGAAGTACAGCACACACATCCTGGAATCCAGATCTCGCTGCTGTCGCCGGGCGTCGTGCGGACGGAGTTCGGCCTGCGGGCGCGTCACGGCGGTGTCGATTCGCGGCAATTGCCAGGTTCGCAGAGCGCTGAAGAGGTAGCGGAGGTACTTGCCTGGACGATAGGGTCGCGTGAGCCGGACGTCTACACGCGGCCCGGGGCGCACGATCAAATCGTCGCCTTTTACGAATCGAATGGTACCGATCCTTGCTGACAGCGGGTCCAAAAGACCGCCCTACACACCCCTCACCGTGTATATTCGTACTGATGTCCACTCCAAGTGCTCCCGAAGTCTGGCTCCGCGGCCCGATGGAAGGGATTCCGTCACTCCTGCAGCCGGTGGCCCACGCCCTTGTGCAGGTCCGCGAGGAATGGCGCGCGAGTCTCACGGGCCTGACGCGGGAGCAGATCATGACGCGGCCCAACGGGGCGGCGTCGATTGCTTTCCACGTGCAGCACACGACGGGCAGCCTCGATCGCCTCTTCACCTACGCCCGGGGCGAGCGGCTCAGCGCCGAGCAGAAGGCCGCATTTCTCGCGGAGGCGGAGCCGGCACCACGAAGCGGCCGCGAGCTTCTCGCGCTGTTCGAGGCGGGCCTCGAGAAGGCGCTCGCGGAGCTTCGAGGCATCGATGAGGCCACGCTGACCGAGCCGCGATTCGTGGGCCGCGCGCAGCTGCCATCGACGAAGCTTGGCCTCATCTTTCATGCGGCCGAGCACACGCAGCGGCACGCAGGCCAGGTCGCGACCACGATCCTGGTTGTGACTCAGGTCCGCGAGCAGGAACAGGCCGCTCGCTAGGGCGCTCCCGCCACGCATGCGATGAGCGTCGATCGATTGAGCTGGTGGTGGATCGCGCTGCAGGTCATCCTCCCCCCCGTGATCGCGCTGCTCGCTGCCTATCCGTTCTGGCGACGGGACCAGCCCATCTTCGGCAATCTCGTCGGTACGGCGGTCCTTTTCGGCAGCGGCATGGCGCTCATCATGCGCGAGTACGTTGCGCTGGACCGGATCGTCCGGCAGTGCCTCGACGACGGCTATACGTGCTTTCCCACGCCGAGCGCGTTCACGCGCTTCGCAATCTACGCCTTCGTCGCGCTGTTCGAAGTGATCGCTCTTTTCTCGTTCAGCCTCGAGGTCGAACACAGGATGCGGCGGCGCGGCTACGCGCAGGAATGGAAGTAGAGGCATGACGACCGCGTCAGCGCGGGGCGCCGATCGCGCACGCACGTTCCATCGGCTTCACGAACGCGGGATCTTCGTGAGTCCGAATCCCTGGGACATCGGCAGTGCCCGCATCCTCGTGCAGCTCGGATTCAAGGCGCTCGCGACGACGAGCTCGGGGTTCGCCTGGTCGATGGGGCGTCAGGACAACAGGGTGTCGCTGGAGGCTGCGCTCGCGCACTACCGCGCGCTGGCGGAGGCCGTCGACGTTCCGGTCAGCGCCGATTTCGAGGACGGCTTCGCCGCGCTCCCGAGGGACGTCGCGCGGAACGTACGCCTCGCGGCAGGAACGGGCCTTGCCGGACTGTCTGTCGAGGACTCGACCCGCGATGCGGAACAACCGCTCATCGACTTCGACCTCGCGGTGGAGCGCGTGGCTGCGGCGCGGGCCGCCATCGACGAGACCGGCACCGGCGTGTTCCTGACTGCTCGTTCAGAAGGCTTCATCGTCGGGCGGCCCGATCTCGAAGAAACGATTCGCCGCCTGAAGGCGTACGCGTCTGCCGGAGCGGACTGCCTGTTCGCACCGGGAATTCGGGAGAAGGCGGCGATCGCAGCGGTCGTGAACGCCGTGGCGCCGAAGCCGGTCAACGTGATCGTCAGCAGCGGTTTTGCGACGCTCGCCGAGATGGCCGAGCTCGGCGTCCGGCGGATCAGCGTCGGGGGCGCGCTTGCGCGCTCGGCATGGACGGGATTTCTCCAGGCCGCCACCGAAATCGCTGAGCACGGCACGTTCACGGCGCTGGGGCGCGCGATGTCCGGCGTCGAGCTGAACGGGCGCTTTGCGGGAAGCGAACGCGATCGATGAGCAGTCTCGCGCCTACTGCGACTTTCCGCGCGTTCGTGCCTGCGCGACTGTGATTCGCCGGGCGCTCGGGATCCTTGCCCTTCTGACGCTGGCGCTCCCCGCCACCTCCGTCGTCCAGGCACAACCCATCGATCCGCACGCGGTGCAGCCCGAGCGTCCGACCGTTGCGACGCACGCCGGCACCGTCGCGCCCGGATGGGTCGAGATTGAAACCGGAACGGAATTCGACCGCTACGAAGACGCGCGTCGAGGCACGACGCTGCCGATCGTCGCGAAGTTCGGCATCGGGCGGTCGACGCAGTTCAGCCTGTTCGGGTCGGTGCTGAGCCCTCCAGGATCCGGTTCGCTCGGCGTCGGCGATCTCGCCGCCGGCGTGAAGTGGCGGCTCGCCGACGATCTTCCGGTGCTCGGCCGCTTCGCGGTCCAGCCATCGCTGAAGATTCCGACGGGATCGACCGCTTCGGGTACGGGCACCGGTACTGTCGATGGCAGCCTGCTGCTCATCTCGAGCCATGATCTCGGCCCCGTCGCCCTGGACATCAATGCGGGTTACGTACGTCGCAGCGGAAACGGCTCCGCCGCACCGCGCGATTCGACGGTTTGGACGATCTCGTTCGGGGGGCCGGCTCGCGGCGCAATCGGATGGGTCGCGGAACTGTACGGATATCCGGGCACTTCCGGTCCCGCGGCTGTGCCACCGATCGTTGCGCTGTTGTTCGGCCCGACGCTGAGTGCACGGTCGTGGCTCGCCTTCGACGCCGGTTTGATCGCGCCGCTGACGGGACCGCAGCCGAAAGCCGTGTACTTTGGGGGCGTGTGGAACATCGGGCGGTGGCGCCGCTGACGCTGCTAAGATGTCAGTGCGTTTGCTGAAAGGCGCTCGATGATGACGATCGGATGCCGGCCGCTCCACGCGACGATCTGTTCCGTTGCCGCCGTCGTTGCGCTCGCGGGAATGCACGCCCGTGCGCATCAGGCCCGCGGGCCGGCCTACTCCAGCAAGATCATGGTGTACGACCTTGGCACGAAGGCATCGACGCTGGTTCACCAGGCCGACACCGTGTGGGAGGCGCCGAACTGGTCGCGCGACGGGAGTTTCCTTCTCGCCAACTCCGGCGGCCGCCTTTATCGTGTTCCCGCCAACGGCGGCGATCCCGAGGCGTTGAACGTCGACGCCGCGCTTCGCTGCAACAACGATCACGATTTCTCTCCTGACGGCAGGCACATCGCCATTTCGGCCTCGACAGCGACATCGCGCGGATCGCAGATCTACGTCGCGAACGCGGACGGCTCGAACGCGCGGCTGGTCGTTTCGGCCGTGCCAAGCTATTTCCACGGCTGGTCGCCGGACGGAAAGTATCTCTCCTTCGTCGCGAACCGCGACGGCAAGCAGTACGATCTCTATCGTGTCCTCGCGTTCGGCGGGGATGAGGAGCGGCTGACCGCCGACCCGGCGTACGACGACGGAACGGACTATTCGCGTGACGGGAAGTGGATCTACTTCAATTCCAATCGCGGCGGCGGATGGAACATCTGGCGGATTCCCGCGGACGGCGGCGGCGCGAACGATCGACGCGCCGAGCGCGTCACGAACGACGATCTCGAGGACTGGTTTCCGCATCCGTCGCCGGATGGCCGCTCTCTGCTCTTCCTCTCGTTCCCCCACGGAACGGAGGGACACGACGATCGCAACCAGGCCGTGCAGATTCGGATGATTCCGATGCCGGGGGATGACATCGACGCGAACGCGAAGCCGCAAACCCTCGTCGAGCTCAGCGGCGGCCAGGGAACGATCAACGTGAACTCATGGGCGCCGGACTCGCGCCGCTTCGCCTACGTAACGTTCGCCGAGCGGCCGCCGACGGGGAACCACTGACCTGATGCGAGCATTCCTGACCACAACGGCACTTCTGACCTGCTCCAACGTCTTCATGACCTTCGCGTGGTACGGGCACTTGCGCAACCTTCGGGGCCGCACGTGGTGGCTGGCCGCGCTCGTGAGCTGGTCGATTGCGCTGTTCGAGTATCTCCTGCAGGTGCCCGCGAACCGCATCGGCTACGCGGTGCTCGACCTCTCGCAGTTGAAAATCCTGCAGGAGGTCATCACGCTGAGCGTCTTCCTGCCGTTCGCGGTGTTCTACATGCGCCAGCCGCTGAAGCTGGACTTCCTGTGGGCCGGATGCTGCCTCCTCGGAGCCGTGTATTTCATGTTTCGATCGTAGGCATGTTAGATGCGCGGGGCACCAGGCCATGACAACGTATACACGACGCGAATTCGGGCGATCGGTGGCTGGCGCCGCTGGCCTGGCGCTCCAGCGATCGGATAATCGCGCGCAGCCGACCGGCTCCCTCACCGATGTCCCCGGGATCCGCGTCGGCCACTTCACGGACACGCGGCGGCCTACCGGCTGCACGGCGATCCTCTTCGACGCGGCCGCGGCCGCCGGAATCGACTACGACGGATCGGCGCCCGGTGAGTCGCAGGCCGTCCTCCTCCAGCCCGTCAGTCCCGTCGATCGCATTCACGCGCTCTTCCTGACAGGCGGGGGCGTGCTGTCGCTGCCGGCTGCAGGCGGCGTGCTGCGTTTTCTCGAAGAGCACAAGGTCGGCTTCGACTGGGGCACACCCGATCTCCGCATCCCGATCGTCGTCTCCGCGGTGATCGACGATCTCGCCGTCGGCGACCCGCACATCCGTCCGGAGGCGGACGCCGCGTACCGCGCGTGCGCCGCCGCGTCGGCGGGCCCAGTCGCCGAAGGCAACGTCGGCGCAGGTGCCGGCGCGACGGTCGGAAAGATGCACCGCTCGCGCGGATTCGGGGGAATGAAAGGCGGCCTCGGGACCTCGAGCCTTCGTATCGGCGACGTCGTGATCGGCGCGCTGGCCGTCGTCAACGCCGCGGGCGACGTGCGCGACTGGCGGACCGGACGGATCGTCGCCGGTGCGCGACGCGCGGACGGCTCCTTCGCGGACAGCGTCGAGGTGATGCGGTCGCTCGTTGCGGGAAGCGGCAAGGCTGGTGGTCTGCAAGATCCCGCGCTCCAGAGCACGACACTGGCCGTCGTTGCCACCAACGTCGAGCTGACGAAGACGACGCTTGCGAAGATCGCGATGATGGCGAACTGCGGCGCCGCGCGCGCGATCCGTCCGTATCACACGACTGGCGACGGCGATCAGCTGTTCGCGGTCTCGACGGCGAAGCTGCAGCGGCCGGATCTCAATTTGACCGTGATCGGCTCGCTCGCGGCCGACGTCATCGCCGACGCGATCGTGCGGGGCGTCCGTGCAGCTCGAAGCGTGGAAGGCTGGCCCGCAGCGGGCTGATCTCGGACAGGCCAGGCTCAATTGCTGTTCAGCTCTCTTATCCAGATATTCCTGAAACTGATAGGTTCGCTCTTGTCGCCGTGCGCCTGCAGCTTGATTGGCGCCGAGTCGTACTTCTTGTACTCGGGTTTGCCGATGTACAGCGTTTCCCCCTTCAGCTCGAAGTGATTCTGGACGAGCACTCCGTTGTGGAACGCCGTCACATACGCCGGCGTCTTCACCGATCCGTCCGCCTTGAACGTCGGCGCGGTCCAGACGACGTCGTACGTCTGCCAGTCGCCGGGCTTGCGGCTGGCGTTCACGAGCGGGGGCGACTGCTTGTAGATGCTGGCTGCCTGCCCGTTCACGTACGTCTTGTTGTTGTACGAGTCGAGAATCTGCAGCTCGTAGCC
>JAICSD010000518.1 GCA_025937075.1 Vicinamibacteria bacterium
GAAGTGCGGTCGGAGCTGCGGTCGCGCGAGCTGCAGGACCTTCCCGTGCCGATCGGCCGCAACTATCAGCAGCTGTTCGCGACGCTGCCGGGGTTCTCACCGCCAGAAGACGCCCACTCGATTCCGTCGAACCCCTCGCGCGCGCTGGTGTTCAACGTCAACGGCGCGAGCCGCAGCTCGAACAACACGCGGATCGACGGCGTCAGTTCGACGAATATCTGGCTCCCTCACGTCGTCGCGTACGTGCCTGCGCTCGAGTCCATCGAGACGGTGAACGTCGTCACGAACAACTTCGACGCCGAGCAGGGACTGGCGGGCGGCTCCGCCATCAGCGTGCAGATCAAGAGCGGCACCAACAACCTGCACGGGTCTGCGTTCGAGTATCACAACGACGAGAATATGCGCGCGCGGAACTACTTCGCGCCGCCGGGCACACCCAAAGGCAAGGACCGCTACAACCAGTACGGCGGCACGCTGGGTGGTCCAATCGTCACCAACAAGCTTTTCTACTTTGCCAGCTACGAAGGCACTCGCCAGGTCCAGAACTTCAGCCGCACGATGTCCGTCCCGACGGAGTCGCTGCGGCGCGGAGACTTCAGCGACACGGGCACGACGATCTACGACCCGTTGACGGGCAACGCGGACGGAACGGGGCGGACGCCCTTCGCCGGCAACGTCATTCCGGACAGCCGCATCAATCCCGTCGCGAAGAAGATGCTCCCGCTCATCCCGCTGCCGAACCTCCCCGGCGATTTCAACAACTACTTCGTGCAGGCGCCGTTCGTATTCAACCGCTGGACGGTGGACTCGAAGGTGAACTGGAATGCCACCCAGAGGCTGCAGGTGTTCGGGCGCTACTCCCAGCTCAATTTCTATCAGGACAACAAGACGGTCTTCGGCGACAAGCTGCAGGGAAACCCCAGTGCTGGGGGCAACCCCGGCGTGGGCTGGGGCGACACGTACAACTTCTCGGGAGGCGCGACGTACACGTTCGGCTCGAACGTCGTCATGGACGGCCACTTCGGGTGGGTCCGAATGGGAACGAACGTCGAGATGTCGGATCTCGGCGAGAACAAGGGGCTCGATTTTCTCGGCATTCCCGGCACGAATGGACCGCAGGCGTGGGAGGGAGGGACACCCGTCTTCAACCTGAGCGGCTACTCCGACTACGGCACGACCGAAGACTACATGCCGTATTACCGCAATGACGATCAGTACCAGTCGGTGCTGAACCTCAATTGGCTGAAGGGGCGGCACAATCTCCGGTTTGGATCCGACATCTACTTCACGTCGCTGAACCACATTCAGCCCGAGATCCTCGACGACAGCTTCGGCGCCCGCGGCGGGTTCACGTTCGGCGGCGGCCCCACCGAGCTCAAGGGCGGCCCCGGCGGGACGAACTTCAACAGTTGGGCGACGTTCCTCCTCGGTCTGCCGACCGAGCTCGGTCGACTGCGTCTCAATGTCGCGCCGTACACGACGCGGAGCTGGCAGTACAGCTTCTACGCGCGTGACCAGTGGCAGATCGGGCCGAAGATGACGCTGTCCTACGGGACGCGCTGGGAGTACTTCCCGTTGCCCACGCGCGCCGATCGCGGCCTCGAGCGCTACAACCTCGCGACGAACATGATGGAGATCGGCGGCGTCGGTTCGGTGCCGACGAATCTCGGCATCGAAATGCAGAAGACGCTGTTCACGCCGCGGATCGGCCTCACCTACCGCGTCACGGACGGAGCGGTGCTCCGCGGCGGCTACGGGATCACGAACGATCCGTACTCGCTGGCGCGCTCGATGCGCACCAATCACCCCATTCTGCTCAACCTGATCGAGGAGGCGCCGAACTCGTTTTCGTTCGTGCACCCGATCGAAGAGGGCATTCCGCTGATTCCGGACACCGATCTGGGCAACGGGATCATTCCGGTGCCCGGGAACGTCTCCGTCGTGACGCTGCCGGACAAGTTCGAGCGGGGCCGCGTCGAATCCTGGAACGTGGCGTTCGAGAAAGAGCTGAAGGGGGGCTTCGTCGGCGAGGCGGCGTACGTCGGCACGCGTCAGGTGAATCAGCTCGGCATCCTCGAGCAGAACTGGTCGCCGGTCGACGGCGGCAGCAAGGGACGCGTCCTGTTCCAGAAGTTCGGCCGGACGGCCAATACGCTGCTCATCGCGCCCATCGGCAACAGCCACTACAACTCGCTGCAGACGCGCCTCGATCGCCGGTTCCGAAACGGCTTCCAGCTCGGCGTCAACTACACGCTGTCGCGTACGTGGGGAATCGCCGGCGCGCCCGACAGCGACAATCAGCCGCGGGTCAAGATCCCCGACTTGTATTACCTGAACTACGGCCTCAGCGACATCGATCGGACGCACGCGCTCCACATCACGAACA